>NZ_JBEXHY010000054.1:0-34783 GCF_040608295.1 Micromonospora sp. NPDC005197
TTGTTTGATATGTTCATAGAGTTACGGCGGTCATGGCGGAGGGGAAACGCCCGGTCACATTCCGAACCCGGAAGCTAAGCCCTCCAGCGCCGATGGTACTGCACTCGTGAGGGTGTGGGAGAGTAGGACACCGCCGGACAATCTTCCAGAAAAGGCCACCCCCAACAGGGGTGGCCTTTTCTGCGTCTCCGCCTCTGCGTCTCCCCGGCTCGGCGCCCGATGCCGGTGACCGATACCTGGCCTAGGCTCGTTCCTGTGGATGACCTCCTGGCGAAGGATCAGACCGCGTGACCGGAGGAGTCGATGCGGGGATGACCCCAGAGCGACCGATGCCCACTCAGGACGACGTGCTCGGATACTTCGACACGCTGTCGAACTGGGGACGGTGGGGTGACGACGACGAGCTCGGCACCCTGAACCACATCACCGACGACGTTCGGCTGGCGGCGGCGCGGGCCGTGCGCCACGGCCGGAGCGTGTCCTGCGCGTGGGAGGTCGCCGTACCGGAGGAGATGGAGCGGTCGACGATGTCGTGCCCGTGCGCCGCCGACATGCCGGGCGCGTTGAACATGCTGGTGGCCGCCTTCCACGCTGATCGGCGATGGGGTTTCTCGTCCGAGCGGCTCGGCATGACCTTCCACGGCAACACCATCACCCACATCGACTCGCCCTGCCACCTCTTCTGGGACGGCACGATGTACAACGGCCGCTCGCACTCGTTGGTCGACGCCGCGACGGGATCGGCGTGGGCGGCCGTCACGGCGGCGGCGAACGGCATCGTCACCCGTGGTGTGCTGCTGGACGTCGCGGGGGCCCGCGGTGTGCCGTGGTTGGAGCCGGGACAGGGTGTCGTTCCCGAGGATCTGGAGAAGGCCGAGCGCCGCCAGGGTGTCCAGGTGCGACCCGGCGATGCGGTGCTCCTGCGCACCGGCTACGGCCGCTTCCGGCACGAATCCGGTGTGGCCAGCGGTTTCACGCAGGCCGGCTGGCTTGCGTCCTGCCTGCCGTGGCTGCACGAACGGCAGGTCGCGCTGATCGGTGCCGACACTCCGCAGGACGTACAGCCGTCGGGGTACGACGACGTGTTGATGCCGGTGCACGCCGTGAGCCTCGTCGCGATGGGTCTGTGGCTGCTCGACAACTGCGACCTGGAGGCGTGCGCGACAACGGCCGCCGAGCTGGGCCAGTGGGACTTCCAGCTCGCCGTCGCGCCGGTCCGCTTCGCCGGCACGTCCGGCAGCCCGGTCAACCCGATCGCCACCTTCTGACCACGGCGTGAGGGCGGCCGTGGAGGCTCAGGAGGGCTTGGGGCCGCAGACGTAGCGGGGCTCCGCGTCGTAGCGCCAGGTGAACTTCTCCCGCTTGACGACCACGCCGCCCTTCTTGATGACCCGGAAGGCGTCCTGGGCGAAGCCGTTGATGCCGTTGCTCGGAATGCACGACGGGCCGGGTTCGAGGTGGATGACCTTCGGGGTGGTGATGTCGCGCCGAGGGCCGTACTCCGTCTTCACGCTGTCGTAGATCTTCGTGCTCCAGATCGAGACGGTCACCGAACTCGACGTGTACGAGGTGTCGATGAGCAGGCCGTACTCGGTGTTGTTGCGGAACTTGAAGTCCAGGCTCGGCCAGAAGATGGTCGACTCGATGACGGCCGGGTACCTGTCGAACCAGTACGAGTGCGGCTTGTGCTCGACGTCCTCCAGGCCCGCGTAGTAGGTGGCGTTGAACAGGGTGGTGGTGAACTGCGAGGTGCCACCGCCGACGCCCGGCACCAGCTTGCCGTCCAGGATGACCGGCGCGTCCCGGTAGCCCTGCGCGTAGCCACGTTCGCCGGTGTGCCCGTTCAGGGAGAACGTCTTGCCCGGCAGTACGACCGTGCCGTCCACCTCCTTGGCGATGGTGGCGATGTTCTGGCTGCGCGACGACGCCATGCCACCGGTGAACCGCGTGGTGAAGGTGGACACCCGCTCCTTGATGCCCAGACCGGCCAGCTTCTCCGCGGTCAGCTCCGGCGGTGTCGCCTTCAGCTCGCCGGTCACCTCGCGTCCGTCCGACTTCGGCAGCACGGCCAACAGGTCACGACCCAGGGCTGCGGTGTCGAGCTGCTGGCCGGCGCGACCGTCGGTGACCTTGGGTCGGCCGCCGGAGATGGTCATCGACGCGTCCTTCGGGGGCACCTCGATCGCGAGCAGGTCGTCGCCGAGGGCTGCGCGCAGCCGCTTGACGTCGACCGCCGGGGTGAGCTTGCCGGCCTTGTCGGCGGTGAATCGGAGGCTCTTCGCGATGGCCGCCGGTGGCACCTGCACGGAGCCCTTGTCGGTGCGCAGGGTGACCGGCGCGGCGACCGCCGGCTTGGCCAGCTCGGCGACCAACCGGTCCAGCTCCTCGGCGGTGGTCGCCGGCTGACTCTCCACGAGCGGCACGGCGACCGGGGTGCCGGCCAGCCACCCGGTGCGGACGGCGTCGGCGGAGCGCTGCGGGTCGAACGCCAGGCTCGGCTTGGGGCGTACGACCTTGGGGGTGGTGCCCTGGTAGGTGATGGCCGGCATCGTCATCGGGCGGACCTGGTCGCCGAGCACCTTGCGCAGGGCCGCGTCCAGCCGGTCGGCGTCGATGGTGACCACCGGGTCGACGGTTCGGGAGCCGACCAGCCGACTGACCGGGTGCGCGTCGGCCTCGGCCGCCGCGGCCACGCTGGCCGCCACGTCGACGTTCAGCCCCACCTCGGCGGGGTTGATCTCGGCGGTGCGCTCCCCGACCGTGACCCGCAGTGGCGCGGCGAGGGCCGCCGCCCGCCGGTCCAGCTCAGCCCGCAACTCCCGGTCAGCGGCGCTGCGGCTCCGACCGCCCAGCTCGGCGCCGAGCACGCTGGTGCCCCGGGGCACGTCCCCGGCGTACGCCCAGGCGCCGGCGCCCGCCACGGCGGCGAGGACGGTGCCGGTGACGCCGGCCGCGAGCAGCATCCGCACCCGGCGGGGACGGCGTCCACCGTTGCCCGGCTCGGCGGTGGCCGTGGGCGGCGTGACCGGATCCGGCCCGTCGTCCGGCCAGGTGACCGCGGTGACCTGCACGGTGGGTCGGTCGTCGGTGGGTGGACGTTCATCGCCGTACAGCGTCACTGCAACCTCGATCGCCAGGTGCCACGGGAGGTCCCCCCTCCCGGAGGACACCACGGTAACCAATGCTCGGCCGTCCGCGCGGGCTGCGCCCGCTCTGCGCTGGCACCGCGTGTCGTTCGGCGTGTCGCGTGGGCCGGGGGCGAGCCAGGGCCGGGGTCGGTGCCGACGCCGGGTCGCCGCCGTGGCACGGTGGCGGGGTGGACGCTGCGGAGCGGGTGTTGGCGTACGGCGGCGGTTGGCTGGAGCGGGCGGGCGCGCTGCGTACCGACACCGCTCGACTGGACGCGCTGCTGACCGACCCGACGACCGTGGTGCTGCCGCTGTGGCGGGACCGCTGCCTGGTCGACGGGGTCGGGCCGGTCCGGTTGACGGCCGAGCGCGCGTCGCTCGTCCGGTCGGCTGCCGCCGAGACCGTCTTCCTGGGGCTCGACGGGGACGTCGCGGTGTTCGCCGTGGACCTCTCCGGGCTCAGCGAGCCCGCCGCCGTCGAGATGGCGGGCGCGACGCGGGCGGTCGACGTACGGGCCCTGGTCGGGCGGCTCGACCCGGCTGACGCGGCGGCCCAGGCGTACGCCCGGGGGTTGCTGCACTGGCACCGGCAGCAGCGGTACTGCGGCACCTGCGGCGCGGCGGCCGTCGCCGGCGGTGGCGGGCATGTGCGGACCTGTTCCGGCGCGGAGTGCGGTCGGCTGCTGTTCCCCCGGATCGAACCGGCGATCATCGTGCTGGTCGAGGCGCCCGGCTCGCCGGAGCGCTGCCTGCTGGCCCGGCACGCGGGCGCGGCGGCGGACGCGTACTCGACGCTGGCCGGCTTCGTCGAGGTGGGCGAGAGCCTGGAGGACGCGGTCCGGCGGGAGATGGCCGAGGAGGCCGGTGTCACCGTGACGGACCTGGCGTACCAGGGGTCGCAGGCGTGGCCGTTCCCCGCCGGGCTGATGGTGGGCTTCCGGGCCCGCGTCGCGTCCGAGGAGGTGCGGGTGGACGGCGTGGAGCTGTTGGAGGCGCGCTGGTTCAGCCGGGCGGAGCTGCGCGAGCGGGTCGCCGCCGGTCGTCCACTCGGCCGGGTCGACTCGATCGATCACCAGTTGCTGAGCACCTGGTTGGCAGCGGGCGACTGACCCGGGCAGCGCCCAGGGTTCAGCCACGCGCGGGGCGGGCCAGCCAGACCAGCACGGCTGCGGTCAGCGCGGCGGTGACCAGCGCGCAGCTCAGTACGCCCTCGACCGTGCGCGGCGCCACCAGCAGGGCCGCACCGACCAGGCCGGCGGTGGCCACCCAGAGCGGCGCGGCCGGCCAGCGGGCACCGGTCGCCACTCTTTCGTTGACCAGCATGAACACCACCGCGTAGAGGGCGCCGGTGGCGGCGAAGAGCGGGGCCTCGCCGGCCAGGTGCAGGTAGTCCGCCCCGCCCACCAGCCGGAAGGCCAGCTCACCGGCGACCGCTGCGGCGGCCACCAGCACCGCACCGCAGGCCACGATCAGCCCCAGCGCGAGCGCCCGGGCCCGCCGGTCGCCCGAGGCCAGCCGCGGCAGCACCAGCAGAGTGACCACCTGCGGCGCCCAGAGCGCGCCCTTGGTGAGGACCGCGCCGACCGCGTAGCCGCCGGAGCCGCTGGCCGGCAGGAGTTGGCGGGCGAGGAGCAGGTCGGCGTACGAGATGACCAGCATCGCGAGGGTGGCACCGCACGCCGTCAGCACCTGCCGGCCGCTCAGGGTGCGGTCGCGGTCGTCGGCGAGGGTTGGTGCCACCCCGGGTCCGGGGACGCCGAGGGCCGGGCCGCTGGGGGCGGCGGGCGCGGCGAGCCGGGCCAGCAGCGGGAGGACGACGAAGCCGGCCAGCGTCCCGAGCAGCAGGGAGCCGACCGGTCCCCAGCCGAGGGCGAGCCCGACGATGAGACCGCCGTAACGCCCGGCGGCGAGCCCGGTCATCGCGCCCGAGAGCCGCAGGAACCGCTGGTCACCCTGGAGCTCGCCGAGCCAGCGACCGGCCAGCACGGTGGCGAAGGTGGTCGGGGCGAGCAGCAGGGTCAGCGCGACCGGGAGCCGGAGCGCCACCGTGAGTACCGGTGCCGCGACGAGGGTCATCCCGGCGGTGAAGGCGGCGGTGCGCAGCGCCAGTCGTGTCGTCCCGCTGGGCCCCGACCGGGCGCGATGGGCCGCCACCGCGATCTGCAGGCCGAACCCGGGCACCGCCGCGATGGCGCCGAGTGCCAGCACCGTGGCCAGCGCACCCAGGTCGGAGGCGGTCAGCTGGCGGGCACCGAGCATCGGAACCAGGTAGGCCAACCCGTTGGTCAGCATGGTGGCGGCGGTGACCGCCGCTCCGGCGACACCGAGCCGCACGACCCCTGTGTCGCGGGCGGGGCGCTTCGCCGCACCGGGCTGGGCCGGGTCCGCCACCAGCCGGGGTTCCTCGGTGGTCACTCGGGCTTCGGTACCACGTCGCCGACGCTGATCTCGTTCGTGCAGAGCGTCAGGTCCGGCCCGCCGGTCACCGTCAGCTCCACCGCGCCGTCACCGCCGGTGATCTCGAAGAAGCGCTGGTTCAGGCCCCTCTTGACCGGGAACGTGTGGCTGCCCTGCCCGAAGCGCAGCACCGCAGTGCCATCGGCCGAGCTGAGGTACCCGATGCGGACGACCCAGTCCCAGTGGTGCCGTGGCTTGTCCAGCGGTATCCGGACGGTCTGACCGGCTTGCACCAGGTAGCCGCAGCCCTCCTGCGGGCCGGGCACGACGTTGCTGCCCTGGATGATGGCCACCTGGACCCGCCCCAGCCCGTCGAGTATCGAGGCGTTCTCCGTGTCCTCCACGAACTCCGGGCGGGAGCCGGCGGCGGCGAAGAACCGGGACTGATAGTTGTACGGCCAGGACAGATTCGACAACACCTCGCTCGGGAGCGGCGCGTCGAAGAAGACGGTGCCGGGCGGGGCGCTGGCCAGCTCGATCCGGGCCGTGTCGAGGTAGGACCGGCCGTACTTCTTCGCCCACTCGTCGCCGTAGCGCGACGTGGTCCAGACCGTGCCGAACATCGCCGCCACCAGCAGGAGCGCCAGACCAGCCGTCACGACCTCGCGGTACCGCTCGGGCACCGGCCCCAGCCAGTCCGGCGGCACTGGTGTCGAAGGCCGCCGCTCCCGTCCGCCGGCCGCGGACGACGCCGGGACGTCCGGCTCGCGCTCCGCGGAGGGCCGCGCCGTCGCCGGGGCCTCGGCTGCCGGCTCCGGATCGAACTCGGGATCCGGCTCGGTCCTCGGCTCGGCGGCCGGCCCGTGGTACGGGTCGTCCGGGGCCTCGGCGTGGATCACACCGGCCCGGGACGAGTAGGCCGCGACGCCGGAGCGCGGTGCGGCCGGCGACGGCTCCGAGCGCGGCACGTCGGGCTCTGCCGCGCTCGGTGCGGCGGCCGGCTCCGCGTCAGCGGACGGTGCGGGAGCCCCGGCGGGCGGGGACGCCTCGCCGCCGGTCGGTTCGCCGTCGGTCGGCGTCGGTCGGGCAACCCCGACGAGAGCGACACCGACACAGATGGCGGCGACCACCACGGCGTCGCTGACGTAGCGGGGCACCCCGCCGGCGACGCCGCTGAACACGGAGCCGAGCCGGGTGGCCGCCAGCAGCGTCGTGGCGATGATCAGGTAGCCGCCGAGCAGGACCCAGGCGCGGGTGGCCCTGCGGTCCCGCTTCACCGTCAGTACGATCAGCGCGGCGAAGACCGCCCAGGAGATCCAGCGGCCGAGGTCGGGCGGCGCGACCACCGGCGACCCGTCCCCCGCGCCGAGCCAGCCCCAGGGCCCGCCCAGCAGACCCGGCACGAGCGTGGAACCGAACAGTTGGGTGAAGAAGGACAGCACCTCACCCACCGACTCCGGCCGGCGCACGGACGACTCGGCGCGCTGCAGGTAGACCGCGGCGAACGCGCCGACCAGCGCGGTCAGCACCAGCCAGGACGGCCACCAGCGACGCAGCGTCGTCAGCACCGAGCGGACCGGCCCGCCGTCGGTGAGGAAGCAGACGGTGAAGAGGAAGACCAGCGGTACGACCAGCAGTGCCTTCTCGAAGAAGAGCAGACCCAGCAGTACGGCGAGAGCCAGCGACAGCAGGTGCCGCTTGCGGCGGGTGCGGACGTACCTGAGCTGGGCGCCGACGGCGAGCACCATGCTCAACTGCATCGGCAGCATGTTCGCCCCGACCGCCCACCACGAAGTCGCCTCCAGCGTCAGCGGGCTGAACAGGAACATCCCGAGCGGGACGAGCAGCAGCCTGCTCGGTCGCAGCAGGTCGCGCAGCAGCCGGTAGAACGCGACGGAGAGCACCGCCTGACCGGCCGCCATCAACAGCACGTACGGCCAGTAGGTGAGCCCGAAGGCGTCGGTCACCAGCCAGGTGAGCAGTCGGCCGCCCGGCATGAAGTGGTTGTTGTAGAGGGTGAGCAGGAAGCCCGGGGTGAGGGCCGATTCGCTGGACTGCGTGACCAGCACGTAGTCGTCGGCCGCCAGGTAACCGCGGGAGGCGATCTGGGCCCGCCACAGCACGCTGACCACGATCATCGTGACGGCGAGGGGCCGGATCGGATCGGTGCGTACCCGTCCACCGGCCCCGCCGGTTTCGCCACGCGCCGCGCCCACCTCGGATCCGGTCAATGCCATGGCGGGAAGACTGCCACACGGATGACGGGCCGCCCCATCAGGTCAACGGATGGTTCGGGGGCCGCCGGGTGGTCCGCGTACAGTGGCCGCCACCAGCGCGACGGGTGGTCGGGCCGGATCGGGGTGGGGTCGTCAGGATGCGCGAACGGATGGTGCCGCACGGCGTCGCCGCCGCCGTCACGGCGGTGGTCCTGACGCCGCTGCTGCTCCCCGGTTACGTGCTCCGCTACGACATGGTCTTCGTGCCCCGGCAGGCGTTGAGCTGGGAGGTGATCGCCCCGGCCTCGGCGCTGCCCCGGGCCGTCCCGCAGGACGCCGTGGTGGCGCTGGCCAACCAGCTCGTGCCGGGCTGGTTGCTGCAACGGTTGGTGCTGGTGGCGATCATCTACCTCGCGGCGCTCGGCGCGGCCCGGCTGGTGCCGACCGACCGGGTCGCGGTCCGGGTGGTGGCCGCCCTCGGGTACGCCTGGACGCCGTACCTGGCCGAGCGGCTGCTCGTCGGCCAGTGGGGACTGCTGGTCGCGTACGCCGCGCTGCCGTGGCTGGTCCGGGCGGCGATCGGGGTACGGACCGGCCGGCCCGGCGCGCTGCCGCGGCTGCTGCTCGCCGCGGCGGCATCGGCGATCACCCCGAGTGGCGGAGTGATCGCGCTGGTGGCGATCGCGGTGCTGCTGCCCGGACGGTATCCGGGGGCGGCCCGGGCGGTTTCGACCGCGCTGGGCGCGACGGTGCTGCTCAACGCGCCGTGGCTGGTGGCCGGTTTCGTGAGTACCGGCAGCGGCAGGTCGGACCCGGCCGGTGTGCTGGCGTTCGCGGCCCGGGCGGAGAACTGGGCGGGGCCGCTGGTGGCGCTCGCCGGCACCGGTGGCATCTGGAACGGGCAGACCACGCCAGCCTCCCGGGGTGCGCTGCTGGTGCCCCTGGTCACCGTGCTGGTGCTGGCCGTCGCCGGGTACGGCGTACCGCTGCTGTTCCGGCGCTGGCCCGCTCCGGTGGCCGGCCGCCTCGGCCTGCTCGCGGCAGGTGCGTGGCTGGTGGCGGCGCTCGGTGCGCTGCCCGGCGGCGCGGATCTGCTCGGCTGGCTGGTCGCGACGCTGCCCGGCGCGGGTCTGATCCGGGACGGTCAGAAGCTGCTCATCCCGTACGCGTTGGCCCTGGCGGTGGCCGGGGCGCTCGGCGCGGAACGCCTCGCCGACCGGCTCGCCGCCCGGTTCGACCCGGCCACCGGTCGGGTGCTGCTGGTCGGTGCCGCGCTGCTGCCGGTGGCGCTCCTGCCCGACCTGGCGTTCGGCGCTGCGGGTCGGCTCCGACCGGTGGCCTGGCCGGCGGACTGGACCGCGGTGGCGCGGCTGGTCGAGCAGCGGCCCGGTGAGGTGATCTCCCTGCCGTTCCAGGAGTACCAGCGCTACGGGTGGAACCGCGGCCAAGTGGTGATCGACCCGGCGCCCCGGTACCTCGGCGTGCCGGTACTGATCGACGACACGCTGCGCGTTGGTGGGCTGGCGGTGGCCGGCGAGGATCTGCGCGCCGCGCGGGTGCGGGAACTCCTCGCCGCCGGGACGCCGGTGTCGGCGGCCGGCCCGCGCTGGGTGCTGGTGCAGCGGGCGGCGGGGCCGGCGCCGCCGGCGACGTCCCTGGTCGGGCTGCGGATCGTCCACGATGGGCCAGAGCTGACCCTGTACGAGAACCCGCGCTGGTCTCCACCGCCCGCGCCAACCCGGCCCGGACCGGTCGGGCTCGCCCATCTGCTGGCCGGAACGGTGGTGCTGGCCATCGGTTTTTCGGGCACTGCGCGCGCACGCTACCGCGTGGTAGCGTCCCGGCACGCGAGTCCCGCGGAAGGAGAAGGTGGATGAGGAACCTGCCCGCATTCGTTGCCGTCGGGGTGCTCGGGGTCGTGCTCGGCCTGCTCGGTAGCGTCGGTCTGGCGAATGTGCTCAGCCCGTCCGCCAAGGAGGCTGCCACCACGAACGTCAATGGTGAGCAGGGCGCAGAGCCTCCGCTGTACGGCACGCGCTAAGTCAGACGACGAAAGGGCGCCCGCTGGTCGCGGGTGCCCTTTTCGTGGTGCTCGGAGTCAGTCGGCCCGGCCGGTCGCTTGGGTCACCAGTTGGGCGAAGCGGGCCCCGGTCGCCGTCCAGGTGAAGCGGGACGCGTGGTGCAGCGCCGCCTCCCCCATCGCCTTGCGCCGCACGTCGTCGGCCAGCAGTTCGCGCACCTGGTCGGTGAACTCGGCTTCGTCGTCGACGAGCAGGCCGGTTTCGGTGTCGACCATCGCCTCGGCGACCCCGCCGGCGTAGCGGAAGGCCACCGTCGGGGTGCTGCGCGCGGCGGCCTCGACGATGGTGAGCCCCCACCCCTCCTTGATCGACGGGGTGAGCGCCACCCAGGCCGAGGAGAGTACGGCGTGCTTCTCCTCCTCGCTGATGAAGCCGGTGAACCGGACGCGGTCGGCGATGCCGAGCGAGTCACACAGCTCCCGCAGCGGCTGCTCCCACCAACCCTGGCCCGCCACCACCAGCTCCAGGTCGGGCAGCTCGCCGATCAGTTCGGCGACGGCGCGCAATGCGATCTCCACCCGCTTGTGCGGGACCAGACGGCCGAGCACCAGCAGCGACGGGTGTGGGGTGCGCGGCAACGGTGGGCCGGTCACCGGGGGCGTGCCGTTGGGCACCACGTCGATCCGCTCGGCGGCCACCCCCAGTGCGGCCAGCTCCGCCCGGCTGGCCTCCGAGACGGTGACGTACCGGCAGCGGCGGTAGAGCCGGACGGCCAACCACGACTCGATCCACCAGCCCAGCCGGGCCATCCACGGGCCGAAGACGACCGGCCACTGCTCCCGGTGCACGTGGTGCACCAGCGCGATCACCGGGCGGCCGGCGTACAGCGGCGCGAAGAACGGCACCCCATTGCAGACGTCGATCACCAGGTCGGGCCGGCCCAGGCCGCGCCGGCCGAGCGGGCCGAAGCCGAACCGGCCGGCGAGACAGGTAAGCGCGGCGCGGGCGTACACGGTGTGCCGGGAACCGCGGCGCAGCACGCGGACGCCCTCGGCGGTGGTCTCCGCCGGACCGGCGTTGCCGTGCGCGGCGCAGAGCAGGGTCACCCGGTGGCCCATGGCGACCAGTTCGGCGGCGATCCGCTCGAGGTAGACCTCGGAGCCACCACCTTCCGGGTTGGTGGTGTCGCGCCAGTTGAGGAACAGGACGTGGCGTGTGGGGGCGACGGAGGGGTCCACGCTGCTCCTACCGATGAGTAAGTGAGCACGATCGCGCCACCCTAGGGCTGCCCGGCCGGTGGGCGCAATGGGTCGCACCGGCAGCGAAACTCGGATAACCGCTCGTCGATCGGGGTTTGCCGGCGACGGAAAACCTTGGCAGGGTGTGCAACGCAACCGCGTGCGGCGGCCGGCGTCCAGGTGGCGCCGCCCGACCGCCGCGATGGATTCCGACCTGCGCACGGACGCGCCGGTACGTGACGAGGAGGTGGCCGGCGGTGCTGCGCAACGGACTCGCGCCGGTGCGCTCCCTCTTCCGTCGCTCCCCGGTGGTGCTGCTCAGCGCAGCCCTGGTGCTGCTGTTGACCGGCTGGGCCGCCGTGGCCTACGTGCGAGCGGACCGGGGCGTGCCGGAGTGCGCCGAGCGGGTTCGGCTGCGGGTGGCCGCCGCGCCGGTGATCGCTCCGGCCCTCGACCGGATCGTGCGGGCAAGCGTCGGTCGGCAGCCGTGCGTGTCGATCGACGTGCAGGCCCGGGAGTCCGCCACCGTGGCCGGGGACCTGGCCAACGCGGTGGACGTCGCCGACGCCTGGCTGCCGGAATCCACGTTCTGGCTGCGCCGGGCCCGGGCTGGCGGGGCCTTCGAGGTGCCTGGCGAGGGCACCTCGGTGGCGAGCACCCCGGTGGTGCTCGCGGTGACCGAGCCGACCGCGCGCCGGCTGGGGTGGCCGGCGAAGCCGGTGACCTGGGCGTCGCTGATCGGACCGAAGGCCCGTCCGACTCCGGTGGGAGTGCCGGACCCGGCCGCCGACCCGTCCGGGGTCGCCGCGCTGCTCGGGGTACGCGCGCTGGTCGCCGGTGAGCGGCAACCGGCTGCCGCGATGGCGGCCGTGCTGCGCCGGCTCGCGGGCGAGACGTTCTCCGCCGGCGAGGGCGGGGGCGTCCTGGCGCCTGGGGGCGGGCTGGCCAACAGGGCCCAGGCGGTCGCGGCCAGCGAGCAGGCCGTGCTCGACCACAACGCGCTGGCCGGCTCGAACAGGTTGGTCGCCGCGTACCCGGAGATCGGCGTGCCGTCGCTGGACCTGCCGTACGTGGTGCTGCCCGCCGCGCGTGGTCACGTCCGGGATGCGGCCGCGGGCTTCCTGACCAACCTGCTCACTGTCGAGTCCCGGGACACGCTGCTCGGGTTCGGCTTCCGGACGGCGTCCGGCTTCCCTCCGGCAATTCCCGACGACGGTCGACTGCGGGCCGAGGAGCGCCGACCGGTGCCGTTGCCCGCCGAGGAGACGGTCACCGAGGTGCTGAACGGCTGGAGCGGCGTGCAGCGCAGCGCGCGAATCCTCACCGTCATCGACGTCTCCGGCTCGATGGCAGCCCCGGTGCCCGGCACCGGCGAGACCCGGCTCGCGGCGACCGTGAAGGCCGCCCGCGAGGGAGCCGGTCTGCTGTTGGACAACAGCGAGCTGGGTATCTGGGTCTTCTCCACGAAGGTGGACGGGGACCGGGACTACCGGGAGATCCTGCCCGTCGCCCCGCTGCGCGCCCAGCGTGCCCGGCTCGCCGACCGGTTGGCCGCCGTCCGGGTCAAGACCGGCGGGGGCACCGGGCTGTACGACGCGACGTTGGCCGCGTATCAGGACGCCCGGCAGCACTGGACGCCCGGCCGGATCAACCTGGTGCTGGTCATGACCGACGGGCGGAACGAGGACGAGGACAGCATCGGCCGGGCGAAGTTCCTGGCCGAGCTGACCCGGTTGCAGGACCCCCGCCGGCCGTTACCGATCATCTTCATCGGGCTGGGTCGGGACGTCGACCCGGACGAGCTGAACGCGATCGTCAAGGTCACCGGCGGCCGGGTGTTTCGTACCGAGCAGCCCAGCGGCATCCGGCAGATCTTCTTCTCCGCGCTCGCCGACCTGAGCTGCCTGCCGCCGGACTGCCGCCGATGAGCCGACCGCACGTCCGCCGGCTGGTACGCGGGGCGCCCTGGACCCCGCTGTCGCTGCTGCTGCTCGTCGCGATCGCCTTCGGGCAGCGGCCCGGCCAGGTCACCTTCGACACCAAGCTCGACCTGGCCGCGAACCCGATCCACTTCCTGAACCGCGCGCTGCACCTGTGGAACCCGGAGGCGACCTCCGGCGAGCTGCAGAACCAGGCGTACGGCTACCTCTTTCCAATGGGGCCGTTCTTCGCCGGCGGGCAGCTGCTGGGTGTGCCAGCGTGGATCACGCAGCGGGCCTGGACCGCGCTCCTGCTGGCGGTGGCGTTCTACGGGCTGCTCCGGCTGGCCCGGGCGTTGAACATCGGCACCGAACCGACCCGGTACGCGGCCGCGCTCGGCTACGCGCTCGCACCCCGGATGCTCACCGAGATCGGCGCCCTGTCCTCGGAGACGCTGGCCGCGGCGCTGCTGCCGTGGGTGCTGCTGCCGCTCGTGCAGGCCCGCCGGATCGGCTCGCCACGTCGGGCCGCGGCGCTCTCCGCGCTGGCCGTGCTCGGCATGGGTGGGATCAACGCGGCAGTGGTCGTGCTGGCCCTGCTGCTGCCCGGGATCTGGCTGCTGACCCGTCGCTGGGACCGGGCCCACCTGCGCCTGGTCGGCTGGTGGTGCGTCGGTGTCGTCGCGGTGTGCCTGTGGTGGATCGTGCCGCTGCTGCTGCTCGGCGAGTACAGCCTGCCGTTCCTGGACTACATCGAGTCGTCCACCACGACCACCGGGGTGGCCTCGCTCTTCCAGGCCGTCCGGGGCACCAACCAGTGGGTGGCGTACATCGTCCAGGGGGATCCGTGGTGGCCGGCGGGCTGGCTGCTGATCGACCACCCCGTGCTGATGGCGCTGACCGCGCTGGTCGCGTTGATCGGGTTGGCCGGGTTGGCCGGCAACCTCCTGCCGGAACGGCGTTTCCTGGTGCTCGGCTTCCTGGCCGGGCTGACCCTGCTCACCATGGGCTACGTCGGCAGCCTGGACAGCCCGCTCTCGGGGCCGGTCCGGGAGTTGCTGGACGGCCCGCTGGCCCCGTTCCGCAACGTGCACAAACTCGACCCGGTGCTGCGCCTGCCGCTGATGCTCGGCTTCGCGCACGGCGTGGACGCGGTGGTCACCCGGCTGCACAACGCCGCCGCCCGGCGCCGGCCCGGCATCCGGCTGCGACCGTTGGCGCTCGTACCGGTGCTGCTGCTGGTCCTGGGCGCCGCCGCGCCGGCCTGGCTGGGGCAGCTGCGACCCGGGCCGGGCTGGTCGGACCTGCCGCCGCACTGGCGGTCCGCGGCCACCTGGCTGGCCGACCGGGACGCGCTGGCCCGGACGTTGATGGTGCCCGGGTCCGGCTTCGGCCAGTACGAGTGGGGGCGCACTGTCGACGAGCCGCTCCAGGCGCTGGCCGGAGCACCCTGGGCGGTGCGGAACCAGATCCCGCTCGGCTCGGCCGGCAACACGCGGGTGATGGACACGGTCGAGACCGTCCTGGCCGGTGGTCGGGGGTCGGCCGGGCTGGCCGACTTCCTGGCCCGTGCCGGCTTCCGGCACGTGCTGCTGCGCAACGACATCGACCGGAGCCAGGTGGACGCTCCGCCGGTCGCGGTGCTGCGCCGTGCGCTGACCGACTCGCCGGGCCTCGCACGGGTGGCGACCTTCGGGAGCACGACCGCTGCCGGTCGCACGCCGGGCAGCCCGGTGGACGACGACGCCGGGCCGGTGCCGGCCATCGAGGTGTACGAGGTGCAGCGCCCGGTACCGGCCGCCTCGGCGGTGCTCACCGACGATGTGCCGACGGTCAGCGGCGGTCCGGAGTCCCTGCTGCCCCTGCTGGAACAGGGGCTGGTGGAACGGGACCGGCCGGTGGTGCTGGCCGGGGACCGCGTCGAGGTGGGGGACGAGCGGTGGATCGTCACCGACGGGCTGCGCCGCCGGGAGCGTGACATCGGCCGGGTGCGGGACAACGTCAGCCAGACGCTGACCGCCACGGAAGCCGGCCGGCAGGGTCGGGTGGCCCTCGACCTGCTGCCGTTCCCCGGCAAGCGGCACCAGACCGTCGCCACCTACCAGGGGGTGCGGGAGGTCAGCGCGAGCACCGCGACCAGCTTCGTGGACAACCTCGCCCCCGCCGACCCGTCGCACCTGCCGTTCGCCGCCGTGGACGGCGAGTACGCCACCGCGTGGCACTCCGCGCCGCTGGCCGGGCCGGTCGGCCAGTGGCTCCAGGTGGACCTGGACACCCCGCGCGCGGTGGACACCGTGTCGTTGGCGTTCGTCGACGACCTCGGGGTGGGCTGGCCGGTGACCCGGTTTCGGATCACCACCGACCGGGGCTCGGTGGACCACGAGGTGGCCGACACGCTGGGTGGGCACTCGTACTACACGCTGCCCGGATCCACCAGCCGCGTACGGGTCACGGTTTTGGGCGTCGCCGGGGAACGACGCGACGGCGGGGTCGGCATCCGGGAACTCACCATTCCCGGCACCACCGCCCGCCGCGCCCTCCAGGCGCCGAACGACCTGCCCAAGGGCTTCCACGGGCCGGTCGCCTGGTCGTTCAGTCGAGGCCCGGCCGACCGGTCCGCCTGTTTCCCGGCAGCCGCTCCCGGCACCGGTTGGGACGCGGCGGGCGCCGGGTCGGCGGGCGACACCGGACTCCGACCGGCCGGCTCGGTGGTGCGGTGCGACCGCTTCCTTGCGCGTGCCGGCGAGGAACCGCTCGGCGTCGACCGGGTGTTCCGCAGCACCACAGCGGGCAACTACCGATTGGCGCTCACCGCCGTGCCCCGACCGGCCGGTCAGCTCACCCTGACCGGCGTACCGGTGGTGGCCACCGTCTCCTCGTACCTGACCGGCGACCCGGCCGTCGCCGGCTACGCGGCCGTCGACGGCGACTCGGGGACGGCCTGGCTGGCCGACACCGGCGACCTCCGCCCCACGCTGCGGTTGCGGTGGCCCGGGCAACGACGCCTCGCCGAGGTGCGGCTACGGCCCGCGGAGCTGCCGGTCGGCTCGCTGCCCACCCAGGTCGAGGTGCGGACCCCGGGCCGCAGCCGGGTGCTGCCGGTCGCCGCGGACGGGACGGTCCGCTTCCCGGCTGTCCGGACGGACCGGATCGAGATCGTGGTCCGGGAAACCGCCGCGCGGGTCGCCGACCGGCGCGGTAACGGCTGGACCGCCACCGCCGGCATCGCCGAGGTGGAGATCCCGGCGCTGGACGACCTGCTCCGCCCGCTGTCCGGCGGCACCCGGATCACCGAGAAATGCGGCACCGGACCGGCCATCGAACTGGACGGCTACCGCTACGAGACCTCGGTGGCCTCCACCCTCGCCGACGTGCTGGCTGGCCGGCCGGCGCCGGTCACGATCTGCGGCACCACGGGAGCGGTGGTGGACCTCCCGGCGGGAGGCCACCAGCTGGCGACCGTACCGTCGGCCGGTTTCGTGGTGCAGGACGCCATCCTGCGTCCGGAGGCGGCGGTGCCGGCGGCCCGGCACCGCGAGGTGACAGTGCTCGACTGGGACCCGACCGACCGGCGGGTCCGCGTGGCCGCCGGTGGCGCGGCGCTGCTGGTGGTGCCGGAGAACGCCAACGCCGGCTGGACGGCCACCCTCGCTGGTCAGAAGCTGGCCACGACCCGGGTGGACGGCTGGCAACAGGCGTGGGTGCTACCCGCCGGCGACGCCGCCGACGTCCGGCTGTTCTTCGCGCCGGACCGGACGTACCGGGGCGCTCTGGCGGCGGGTGCGTTCTCCGCGCTCGTGGAGTTCCTGCTGGCCGCGTGGCCGGTCCGCCGCCGCGCCGGGGTGGACCGAACGATTCCGGCCGAAGGCCCGGCGTGGGCGATCGGCGTCCTGCTGGTGGTGCTGCTCGCCGCCCTGGGCGGGGTGCTGCCGGTGGCGATCGTGCTGGCCGCGATGCTGCTGCGGCAGCTCGCCATCCGGGCGTTGCCGGTGGTGGTGCTCGGCGGCCTGGCGGTCGCCACGGTGACCGCGGTGGCGGGCCGGTTGCAGGGCCACGGGCAGGAGTGGGCGTACGGCCCGTGGGTGCAGGCGGCGATGCTTGTCGCGATCGGTGCGGTCACCGCGGCGGTGATCCCGGCACCCGGCACACCGGCCGCGCGAACGGCGGCGGGCGGGGACGAGCCGGCGACGGACCCGCCCCCGCAGCGGACGACTGTGGGCCCGGCGCGGCCGGAACCACGGACCAGGGACCAGGACGAGGACGGGACGATGGCGCGATGACCACAGCAGACGGGGTGGCTGACCGGGGGGCGTACCGGCGGTTCGCCACACTGGGCCGCTCGGTGACGCTGTTTCGGGCGTTCCTGGTCGAGCAGACCGACCCGGACCACTTCTACGGTCTGCTGGCCGGGGATTCGGTACGTCAGGTGGCGGGCTACACCGCGCTCGCCGGGCGGACCGTGCTGGACGTCGGAGGCGGGCCGGGGTACTTCGCCTCCGCCTTCCGCGCCGCCGGTGCCCGGTACGTGGGCCTCGACCCGGACGTCGGCGACTTCTCCGCCGCCGGGGACTCGGTCGCCGGCATGCTGCGGGGCAGCGGCACCGCCCTGCCGGTCCGGTCCGCCAGTGTGGACGTGACGTTCTCCTCGAACGTGCTGGAACATGTCTCCGCGCCGAGCCGGATGCTTGACGAGATGGCCCGGGTGACCCGGCCGGGTGGTGTGCTCTTCGTGTCGTTCACCCCGTGGCTGTCGCCGTGGGGCGGGCACGAGACGGCACCCTGGCACTACCTCGGCGGCGACCGGGCCCGCCGGCGTTACCAGCGGAGGATGGGCCGGCCGCCGAAGAACCGCTACCGCGAGACACTCTTTCCGGTCACCATCTCGGACGCCCTGCGCTGGGCGCGCGGCAGCGGTGACGTCGAGGTGCTGGACGCGCTGCCGCGTTACCACCCGTGGTGGGCCCGCTGGGTGGTCCGAGTGCCCGGCGTACGCGAGGTCGTGTCCTGGAACTTCGTGCTCGTCCTGCGGCGAACCGGTCAGGAACCGGGCGGCGCGGCGGAAAAACAGAGCTGACCGGGGGTCGCGTTGCAATGTGACCAGGTAGTAACCTCGCGGCCACATCACTGATCGATAGCGGCGAAATTAGCTCCTCCAGGGAGGAAACATGAAGCACCGCGCCATAGGTGCCGTGCTGTTCGGTGGCGGCGTACTGCTCCTGGCGTTGGCCGCCGGATTGGTGTTCGTCGTCAAGCCCGCGATGACCAAGCTGCCCTACGATCTGGAGGCGTCGACGTCCGTCGCCGAGGCGAAGGGTGCCACTTTCCTTCAGATCGCCAACGGCGCCATCGCGATCCACCAGGGCGATCTCAAGTCCACCGTCCTGGTCACACCGAACCGCGAGCAGACCGCCAAGCTCAGTGGCGACCTCAAGGGCGACACGGTGGTCTGGACGGTCGGTCAGACCGTCGACCGGACGGACACCAAAGAGCTGGTGAACGCGTACGGCGCCACGCTGGCGCTGGACCGGGTCTCCGGCGCGGCGGTGAACTGGGACGGTCAGTACCTCGACGACACCGGCACCCGGGAGAAGGTGACGTTCGCCGGCCAGGTCTACAAGTTCCCGTTCAACACCGAGAAGCGGAGCTACGACGTCTTCGACCGCGATCTGCGGAAGGCGCTGCCGGCCGAGTTCAAGGGCACGGAGGACGTCAACGGGCTCGAGGCGTACCGGTTCGAGCAGGTGATCACCGACCAGCAGCTGAACCTGGCCTCCGACCGGATGGCCCTGCTGCTGGGTGCCCTCGCCCCCGGTGCGACCCAGGGCAGGATGACCTACAGCAACACCCGGACGCTCTGGGTCGACCCGGTCACCGGGTCGTACGTCAAGGTGCGTGAGGTGCAGAGTAAGGCCCTGGTGCCGGATGTCGGCACCCCGATCTCGCTGCTCAAGGCCGACTTCACCTACAACGACGCCACCATCGAGGCGTCGGTGAAGCGGGCCAACGAGAGCCGTGGCCAGCTCACCATCCTCGGCGTCTACGCCCCGATCGGCGTGGCGGTGCTGGGTCTGGTGCTGATCGTCGTCGGTCTGCTGGTGGCCCGCCGGGGCGGGACCGCGCCGGCGACCGAGGCGCGTCACCGGGCCGACCCGATGCCCACGGGTGACCCGACGCCGACCCGGGTCGACCAGCCGGCGGTGCGGGACGACGAGCGCGAGCGGGAGGGCGGTCCGCTGACCGACGAGATCCCGCCGGCAACGACGAACTGGAAGTCCGAGGATCCGACGGTCCCGTCCCAGCGCTCGACGCCGGGCGGGGTGGAGCAGCGCTGACGCGCGTACGACCGGACGTATGACGAAGGGGTGGGCCGCACTGCGGTCCACCCCTTCGTCATGTCCCGCGACCTGCGCACTTTACATCTGTTACCAGATTGTAATCGGTCTATGCGGCTGTCACTCTCCGTCGCTCTGCCGGGAATGATCACCTGGTTTATGCCCTTTTGAAACTCCTCTGTGGTCGATGGTCTCCACATTTCGTGACGGCGCGACACCGCGTGGGCGGCAGTGTGTTACCGCCCGGTAATCAGGGGGTTGTGAGCCGCGCCGCAACGGGTGCACGATCAGGCTCGATCGTTACCCGCCGGTAATAGATGACGGGCCCGGCGTGGGCCGCCGCCGCGAACGGCCGCCGCGCACATCCACCCGAGGAGGAACCCGTGCAGGATCGGTTAGACAATCAGGGTCGTACCCGGTGGCGGCGCTTCGCCGCCATGATGGTGCCCGCCACGGCGGCTGCCGGCGCCATCCTCTTCGGCATGTCGACCGGCGCGATCGCGTCCGACATCACGGTCTCCGGGCAGACGTTCAAGATCGGTGCCGACCGCCTGGAGGGCGACGGCTTCAAGCAGTACGGCGGCATCGTCAAGGAGAAGAGCAAGGACGGCAAGGACGGGCAGGTGCATCCCATCGCGCTCTCCGAGATCAGGAGCGCCGACCTGTACAACCTCTGCCAGTCCGTCCGCGCCGACCTGCCCGGTACGGACGTGGTGCTCACCATCAACGCCGGCGAGGGCAAGCAGCCCGCCCACGCCGAGGACCTGCTGATCGCGATGGACTCGCTCGACGGCAACGCGACGTTCACCAAGATCCAGATTGGTCGGGATGCCACCGACCTGAACCCGACGGCGCAGGAGGGTTCGTTCGGCCAGAACGCCGACCACGTCACCATCACCAACCTGCAGCAGGTGTCCCGGTACACGACCGCGGCAACGTTCAACCTGGTCGGCCTGCGGCTCAAGGTCAACGTGGGCGACGACGCCAAGGGCAAGGAGTGCTTCTGAGCTGAGCCTGGCCCGCGGCGACTCACCGCCGCGGGCCCGCCCATCCCCGTCCCCGCTCCGCCAGGAGGAGTACGTGACAACCGCCAACCCGTCCCATGTCCGGCCGAGCAACGCGGCCCAGGCGTGGCGGAGGTTCCGCCGCTGGCGACGGAGCCGGCCGTTCTGGGGCGGCCTTTTCACCATCCTGGCCGGGGTGGAGATGTTCGCCTCCACCCGGATGACCATCAACGGCCTGAGCTTCCACAGCGGAGCCACCGGGCTGCTCTCGCTGCTGATCCCGGTCATCCTGGTGACCTGTGGCCTGCTGCTCTGGTTCACTCCGGCGCAGCGGCTGTTCTACTCGATCGTCGCGGCGGTCACGGCGGTCTACGCGCTCATCGGGCTCAACCTCGGCGGCTTCTTCGTCGGCCTGCTGCTCGGCATCGTCGGCAGCGCGCTCGCCTTCGCCTGGACGCCGACCCGACCGGCGTCCGCCGCCCCTGACCCGGCCGCTACCGAGCCGACCGCCACCGAGCGGTCTGCCAGCGACCCGACCGCCGCTGACCCGGCTGTCGTCGAGCCGGCGGGCACGGGTGAGGCGCCGCAGCACCCGGACGAGCACCGACCCGAGCGGGGCGCCGACTCCGCACCGGCCGGGATCGCCCCGGCCGACGCGACCGACGGCCGGACCGGCTCTGTGGCGGACCCCGACGCGGGCGCGTCCGGCCGTGCCGTTGATCCGCGTACCTTCGGTGTCGCCCTGGTGGTGCTCGGCCTCGCCACCGCCGGCCTGGCCGCCCAGCCACGGCCGGTGCAGGCCGCCCCGACCCTCCCCGCCGCGACCGTCTGCCCCACCCGGCCGGCGACTCCATCGCCCACTCCGAGCGCGCCGACCGCCACACCGGCACCGAGCGCGAGCCCGCACCGGGACGGCAACGTCGTCACCGACATCCTGGACGGGATCGGTGACCTGCTCACCGGCGGCCACCGCCGCGACGCCGCGACACCGTCGACAAGCCCGACCGCCACGCCCTCGGCGAAGCCGACCGCCACACCGACGGCCCGTCCCGGGTCCACGGCCTGCCCGGCCCCAGGCCGGCCGGGCCGACCGGGCGCGACGACGCCGGGTTCGGCGAAACCCGGCAGCGTGGAGCCGGGCAAGCCGCTGCCGCGCATCGCCGACGACCCGACCCTGCCCAGGGTGGCGCAGACACCGTCCAAGCTCACCGGGTCCTCGGTCCGGATGACCGAGCTGCGGTTCGAAGGCGTCACCGAACTGGACACCGAGAAGGGGCACCTCAAGGTCCTGAAGTTCAGCATGCGGGAGGCGGTGACCGAGGACTTCCTGCTGCAGGCCGACGGCCCGCAGGGGCGCAGTCAGCGGTACGCGACCGACCGGCTGACCGTCAGCGGAGACGTGGCCTTCTACGCCACCCGGTTCGTCGGCCGCCTGCTCGGCATCAAGATCACGCTGACTCCGGACCTGCCGCTGCCGAACGGCCTCCCGGTCACCTCACCCATCCCGATCACGTTCACCGACCCCGTCATCGACCTGGCGTACGTCACCAGCAACACCCTGACGGCGAGGCCAGCGCTGGCCCTCACCCTCGCCTGAGTGGTGGGTGGTCGACCGGACCGGGCGCGGACGCGACGGGTGCCGGCGGCCGGCCCGCCGGCACCCGGAGTCGTCGACGGGCTCAGAGCCGGGCCAGCGCCTTACGCAGCGGGTCGAGGCCCAGCGCGCCCAGGTCCAACGCCTGCCGGTGGAACTCCCGCAGGTCGAAGTCGGCGCCCTTGCGGGCCTTGGCGTCCTCGCGGGCCTGCAACCAGATCCGCTCACCCACCTTGTACGACGGCGCCTGCCCCGGCCAGCCCAGGTAGCGGTTCAGCTCGAAGCGCAGGTTCTCGTCCGGCACCCGGCAGTGCGCCCGCATGAACTCCCAGCCCAGCTCGGGCGTCCACCGCTCGCCCGGGTGGAAGCCGAACGGGTTGTCCTTCGGGATTTCCAACTCCAGGTGCATGCCGATGTCGACGATCACCCGGGCGGCGCGCATCGCCTGGCCGTCGAGCATGCCCAGCTTGTCGCCCGGGTCCTCCAGGTAACCCAGCTCGTCCATCAGCCGCTCCGAGTAGAGCGCCCAACCCTCGCCGTGCCCGGAGACCCAGCAGAGCAGCCGCTGCCAGCGGTTGAGCAGGTCGGCCCGGACGGCGGTCTGCGCCACCTGAAGGTGGTGACCGGGCACGCCCTCGTGGTAGACCGTCGTCACCTCCCGCCAGGTGGAGAATTCGGTGATGCCCTGCGGCACCGCCCACCACATCCGACCCGGCCGGGAGAAGTCCTCGCTCGGGCCGGTGTAGTAGATGGCTCCGTCGCTGGTCGGCGCGAGGCAGCACTCGATCCGGCGGACCTGCTCCGGAATGTCGAAGTGGGTGCCGTGCAGCTCGGCGATGGCCTTGTCGGCGAGCGCCTGCATCCAGTCGCGGAACGCCTCCTTGCCCTGGATGGTCCGGGCCGGGTCGGCGTCCAGCGTGGCCACCGCCTCGTCGACCGTCGCGCCCGAGCCGGCGATGCGCCCGGCCACGACCCGCATCTCCGCCTCCAGGCGGGCCAGCTCCGCGAAGCCCCAGGCGTACGTCTCGTCCAGGTCGACCTTCGCGCCGAGGAAGTACTGCGAGGCGAGTTCGTAGCGCTCCCGGCCGGCGGCCTGCTTGTCCCGACCGTGCGGGGCCAGCTCGGCCCGCAGGAACTGGCCGAACTCGGCGGTCGCCGCGGTGGCCGCCGCTGCGCCCCGGCGCAGCTCGGCGCCGAGCGTGCCGTCCGCGCCCAGTCGTTCGACCAGGCCGTGGAAGAAGTTGTCCCCGGTCGGGTCGGTCCAGGTGTCGCACTGCTTGGCCACCTCGACGAGCTGCACCTTCGAGCTGACCCGCCCGTCGGCGAGCGCCTCGCGCAGCGTGGTCTTGTAACCCTCCAGCGCGCCGGCCAGGCCGTTGAGCCGGGCGGCGATGTTGGCCTGGTCGTCGGCCGTCGCGGTCGGCATCAGGTCGAACACCATGCGGACCTCGTGCAGCCCGCTCTCGATCACGCTGATCTCGCTCGTCGTCTCGCCGGCCTCGTAGCGGGCCAGGTCGAGGCCGAGCCGTTCCTGCATGGCCTCCTTGGCGGTGCGTTCCGCCTCGGTGTCCGGCTCGGTCACCTCAAGCTCGGCGAGTGTGCGGCGGGTGAGGTCGGCCTTGGCCTGGTAACCGTCGGGGGAGAGGTCGTCGAGCTGGTCGTCATGGCCGGCGATGCCGACGTAGGTCGCGCCGGTGGGGCTCAACGGCGCCCACTCGGCCACGTAGCGGTTGGCGAGTTCATCAATTCGTCCCACAGTGCGACACTACGTGACCACCCCGCCTGGATGTCGACGACGTTTGTCGTGTTCAGGTGCCAGATCCAGAGGGCGGAAAGCCGCGGGACTTTGTCGTACCCGTCCGGCAGACTGTCAGGAGTGACCACCGACATCGCTCCTGACAAGGCGCCGTTGCGTGCCTGGCTGCCGGGCTTCTTCGCCCTCGCCGCCATCTGGGGTTCCAGCTTCCTGTTCATCAAGGTCGGCGTGGCCGAGCTGCACCCCGTCCAGCTGACCCTCTACCGCGTCGTCGCCGGCGCGCTGACCCTGCTTGTCGTCCTCGCGGTGCTGCGCGACCGACTGCCGCGCGAGCCCCGCGTGTGGGCGCACCTCTTCGTCGTCGCCGCGTTCGGCGTGGCCGTGCCGTTCACCCTCTTCGGTTACGGTGAGCAGCGGGTCGAGTCGATGCTCGCCGGCATCTGGAACGCGACGACGCCGCTGATCGTGCTGCCGCTCGCGGTGCTGGTGTTCCGCACCGAGCGGTTGACCGTGCGCCGCGCGATCGGCCTCGGGCTGGGCTTCCTCGGCGTGCTCGTGGTGCTCGGGGTCTGGGAGGGCATCGGCGGGGCGCACTTCGTCGGGCAGTTGATGTGCTTCGGCGCGGCCGCCTGCTACGGCGTCGCCATCCCGTACCAGAAGCGGTTCGTCGCGGGCAGCGCGCACTCCGGCCTCTCGCTGTCCACGGCGCAGTTGCTGCTCGCCGCCGTCCAGCTCGCCGTCGTCACCCCGTTCGTCGCGGGTGCGCCGCCGCTGCCCACCGAGCTGTCGCCGAAGGTGGTGGCCAGTGTGCTGACCCTCGGTGCGCTCGGCACCGGGCTCGCCTTCGTCATCAACATGCGCAACATCCGGGTGGCCGGTGCGAGCACCGCCTCCACCGTCACGTACCTGATTCCGATCTTCGCGGTGCTGATCGGCGCCGTGGTGCTCGACGAGCGGCTCAACTGGCACCAGCCGGTCGGCGCGCTCATCGTGCTGCTGGGGGTCGCGGTCGCGCAGGGCCTGTTCGGCCGTCGCAAGCCCCGCCCGGTGGTCGGCGTCGGCGTCGGCACGCCCGCCGCGCCCGCCGCCGAACCCGCCCGCAGGTGACCCCGACCGGGCCGTTGGTCAGGCCCGGTCGTGTGTCCACTCCACCAGTTGCTCGGCCGACCAGGTGTTGACCACCCGGTCGGCCGGGACGCCGCAGCGGGCCGCCCGCTCGCAGCCGAACCGCTGCCAGTCGAGCTGACCGGGCGCGTGCGCGTCCGTGTTGATCGCGAAGCGGCAGCCCGCCTCCAGGGCACGGCGGATCAGCCGCTTCGGCGGGTCCTGCCGCTCCGGCCGAGAGTTGATCTCAACGGCGGTGTCGTGCTCCGCGCAGGCGGCGAAGACCGCGTCCGCGTCGAAGTCGCTCTCGCTCCTGGTCCGCGCCCGGTGCCCCCGATCACCCGGGCCGGTCACCCCCGCCGGCCGGGACGACACCATCCGCCCGGTGACGTGACCGAGAATGTCCAGGTGCGGGTTGGCGACCGCCGCCAGCATCCGCCGGGTCATCTTCGCCCGCTCGTCCTTGAGGCCGCTGTGCACCGAGCCGACCACCACGTCCAGCCGGGCCAACAGCTCGTCGTCCTGATCGAGCGAGCCGTCGGCGAGGATGTCCACCTCGATCCCGGTCAGGATCCGGAAGCCCTCGGGCAGCGCCGCGTTGACCTGCGCCACGTGGTCGAGCTGCCGGCGCAGCCGCTCGGCGGTCAGCCCCCGCGCCACCGTTAGTCGGGGCGAGTGGTCGGTCAGCACCAGGTACTCGTGGCCCAGCTCCACCGCGGCCAGCGCCATCTCCTCGATCGGGGAGCCGCCGTCGGACCAGTCCGAGTGGGTGTGGCAGTCGCCGCGCAGGGCGGCGCGCAGCGCCGTGGCCTCGGCGTCCAGGTCGCTGCCCTCGGTCGCCACCAGCCGGCGCAGATAGACCGGTTCCTCGCCGGCCAGGGACTCCGCCACGCAGCGGGCCGTCACGTCTCCCACGCCCGCCAACTCGGTGAGCGTGCCCTTGCCGGCCCGCTCGGCCACCTCGGTCGCCGGGAGACCGGCCAGCGCCTTCGCCGCCGAACGGAACGCCCGCACCCGGTAGGTGGCCTCGTTCGCCCGCTCCAGCAGGAACGCGATCCGGCGCAGGTCGGCAATGGGGTCCCGGGCGCTCATCCCACCGAACCTAGTGCGTACGAGCCGCGTCAGGGAGCCTTCGGGCAGCCGTGTTCGCGCTGCCACGCGGTCACCTCGGCGGCGGGTTCCCGGTTGCCGCCGCGCCGCCACGAGTCCAGATAGCGCGCCGGCCAGAGCACACCGCGCCGGATCCACCACCCGTCCTTGCCGGTACACGGCGGCGAGATGCCGAAGTGCACGTGACAGACGTTGTTCGCGTTGCCGGTGCGGCCCACCTTGCCGAGCTGCTGCCCGGCACGGACCCGCACCCCCGCCTCGATGCCGGCGCCGACCACGCTCAGGTGCGAGCCGTAGTAGCGCACCCCGTCGTCGCCGAGCAGCGACACCGACAGGCCGCCGTTGTCCGGGCCCTGCGGCCCACTCTTGGAGTACCTGTCGACACGACTCACCTCCAGGACCTTGCCGTCGGTCACCGCCACGAACGGCTCACCGCAATCGGCGAACACGTCCGTCGCCGGGTACGCCCCGTGCGTCGTGTGGTAGTCCACGTTGTCGGCGCGTACCGGAAAGACGTGCCGGAGCCCGGCGCGGGGTGCGGTCGGCGACGGCCTGGCCGACGACGGCGTCGGGCTGGCCGGGCGGGTCGTCGGCGTGGCCGTCGGCGCCGCCGGCTGCTCACCGGTCGCCCAGACCGCCGACGGCGACGCCGCGGCGCCATCCGGCGGCACCCCCGGCCGGGTGGTCGCGCAGCCGGCGGCCAGCACCGGGGCGAGCAGCAGCAGGATCGGGTACGCCGGACGCACGCGGCGACCGATCGTCGGCGAGGGCATTCGGTCATCCTGACAGACCGGTACCGTGGGCACGAGCGACGCGCGTGAGGGGAGGGCAGTCGATGACCATCGCCCGACCCGACCCCGTCCCGGATCCCGGGCCCGCCCGCCCGGCGTCGCGTACCCCGTCGGGGCTCTTTCCGGCCGGGCCGCCGACCAGACCCACCTACCGCGAACCGCACCCGGTGACCGGCGGCGGTGTCGCCGCCGGCGGCGGCGCGGCGGCTGCCTGGCTGCTGCTGTTCGGGCTGCTGGGCACCGACGTCGCCAGGTACGCGTGGTGGACTGTGGTGGCCGGCCTGCTGGCCTGGCTGACGGCTCTGGTGCTGGTCCGCTACGGCGATCGCGGCGTGGCCACCGGGGTGGCCATCGTCACCGCCGGTGGTTGGAGCATCGCTGCCGCCGTGGTGGCGGTCCGCTGGGCGACCAGCGGTGACTGGCCGCTGTGGTGAGCGTGTTCGGACCGGCCCGGATCCGGGGGCGGACGACTGCGCCGCGTGCCCGGTTGGCTGCGTAGCGAACGCCGTCTTGACGTGGCTGTCGAGACTCGGCACCCTCGGCACTATGGCCTGGACCACCCCGCGGCAGGACCCGGATCGCAACCGCCGCCGCCTCCAGTTGCTCGCCGAGTTGGCGGGCGCTCGGGCGGTACGCCAGCGCAGCCGGCCGCAGCGACAGCGCACCGAGCGTCTGCGCCAGCTCATCGCCACCCGCCGTCGGGTAGCCGGCTGATCCGACTTTGTCAGGTTTGGCTGGCGTCTCGGGGCGTTGACCGGTCGCCTGCCGATCCGACCGGCTAACGTGCACCCTTGACGAGTCGGCGCTGTGCCGAGGGCTTTTGGGGGAACCGTGTCGTACTTCGCTGCGGCCGTGGTGCGTGACGACAGTGGCTGGACCGCCGCCGAGGTCAGCCTGCGGGGCGCCACCGACATCGATGAGGTCGCCGACCGGCTGCGCGACGTCGATCAGGAAGCCGACGTGTCGCTGCTGTTCGTCGAGGCCGACGACGCGTACCTGGTGATTCTGCGTCTCGATGAGGGCGAGGATCTGCGGGTGTTCGGCTCGGACTCGGCGTTCGCCGAGGAGTCCCGGCTGGGTCAGCTGCTGGTCGGTGACCTGAAGACGTCCGTGACCGGGCTGGACGGCGACGACGAGCCCCGCCTGGCCGTCGGCGGCGACGACGAGAGCGAGCAGCCCGCCGTCGATCCGGAGGCCGATCCGGTGGGCGACGCCGACCTGCTGGCCAACCTGGGCATCTCCGCGCAGAAGCTGCTGACGCTCTGCGGCACCGAGGGGATGCTGCCGGCGGACGTCACCGCCGAGATCTGTGAGGTGCTCGGATGCGCCGACGAGGTCGAGGAGTTGCGTGAGGTCTGACCCCGCCGGGTCGGCAGCACGCGGTGGGATCGTTCCGGCGGGTGGCGCTGAGCCGGCCGACGCCACCGATCCGCTGTTGGAGGCGATCCGGCCGGGGCAGCCGACGCCCGGCGCGGTGGGCCGAGCCGGGCCAGGCGCGCACGAGGAGCTGGCCGACCCGGGCGACCTCGGCCGGCGGCAGCGGCACGAGCTGTGGATGCGCCGGGCCCTGGAGGTCGCCGTCACCGGCCCGACGGTCGACGACGCGGGCCCGGCCGACGTGGACGACGTGCCGGTGGGCGCTGTGCTCTACGGTCCGGACGGCACCGAGCTGGCGATCGGGCGCAACGAGCGGGAGTTGACCGGCGACCCCACCGCCCACGCCGAGGTGCTGGCCCTGCGCCGGGGCGCCGAGCGCGTCGGTCGGTGGCGACTGGACGGCTGCACCCTGGTGGTCACCCTGGAGCCGTGCACCATGTGCGCGGGCGCGCTGGTGCTGGCCCGGATCTCCACCGTCGTCTTCGGCGCCTGGGAGCCCAAGACCGGCGCCGCCGGCTCCCTGTGGGACGTCCTGCGCGACCGCCGGCTCAACCACCGCCCCGAGGTCTACGGCGGCGTGTTGGAGACCGAGACCGCCGCCGTCCTGCGCGCCTTCTTCCGCTGAGACTGCCGCGCCCCCGTCCGCTGTTTCGGCCGCCGGCTGGACGTCGCGCGGCCGGGGGAGGCCGCGCGCCAATGAGCCGTATGACTCAGAGGAATATTTATGACTCTGAGTCATACGGCTCTCGGCAGTGACACCGCCCCGCCGGGACGGATCAGGCGATGATCGTGTCGAGCGCGATCTCGACCATCTGGCTGAAGGTCTGCTCGCGCTCCTCCGAGGTGGTCTTCTCTCCGGTCTTGATGTGGTCGCTGACGGTCAGCACGGTCAGCGCGCGGGCCTTGAACCGGGCGGCGATCGTGTAGAGCGCCGCTGACTCCATCTCCACCGCCAGCACGCCGTAGTCGGCGAGCGTGTCGTAGAGGTCCGGCCGGTCGGTGTAGAAGGCGTCCGCCGCCAGGATCGGTCCGACGTGCATGCTGATGCCGCGCCGCTCGGCCACCTCGACCGAGGTACGCAGCAGCCCGAAGTCGGCCACCGGGGCGTAGTCGATCAGCCCGTCGAAGCGCATCCGGTTCATGTTCGAGTCGGTGGACGACCCGATCGCCGCGACCACGTCGCGTAGTTGCAGGTCGGTGCTGAGGGCGCCGCAGGAACCGACTCGGATCAGCGTCTTCACGCCGTACTCGTTGATCAGTTCGTGGGCGTAGATGGAGGCGGACGGCATGCCCATGCCGGAGCCCTGGACCGAGACCTCGACGCCGTTCCAGCGGCCGGTGAAGCCCAGCATGCCGCGAACCGTCGAGTAGCAGGTGGCGCCCTCGAGGTAGGTCTCCGCGATCCACTTGGCCCGCAGGGGGTCACCCGGCATCAGGACCCGCTCGGCGATCTCGCCCGGCTTCGCGCCGATGTGCGTACTCATGGCAAAGATCCTGCCAGGCCGGCCCGAGCGATACCGGTTCGGCGTCCGAACCGGCGGTCCTGTACCCTCGTCGGCGGTGGCGTGTCCGAGCGGCCTAAGGAGCACGCCTCGAAAGCGTGTGAGGGTTAACGCCCTCCGAGGGTTCAAATCCCTCCGCCACCGCTCGTGAAATGCAGAAACGCCCGGTCGATCCGCGAGGATCGACCGGGCGTTTTCGCGTCAGAGCTGCTGCTGGCCGCCGTCGACGAACAGCTCGCCGCCGGTCATGAAGCTGCTCTGGTCGGAGGCGAGGAAGAGCGCGGCGTTGGCGATCTCGTCCGGGTGGGCCATCCTGCCCATGGGCACGCCGGAGGCGATGCCCTTCAGCAGCCCGGGGGCCTCCTCGGGGCTGGCCGCCAGGCCCGCGAGGCCGGGGGTTTCGGTCGAGCCGGGCACCAGGGTGTTGACCCGGATCTTCCGGTCCATCAGCTCGGCGGCCCAGGTGCGGCCGAACGAGCGGATGGCGGCCTTGGAGGCGGCGTAGACGCCGAACGCCGGGATGCCGCTGACAGCCGACGTCGAGCCGGTCAGCACGACCGAGGCACCCTCGTTGAGCAGGGGCAGCGCCTTCTGCACGGTGAAGATGGTGCCGTAGACGTTGGTGTCGAAGGTGTTGGCGACGTGCTCGACCGTGATCGAGTCGAGCGGGCGGAACTCGCCGCTGCCGGCGTTGGCGAACACCACGTCCAACCCCGCGCCGCGCTCCTCGATCGCCCGCATCACCCGGTCCAGGTCGTCGAGGTTGCCTACGTCGCTGACGATGCCTGTCGCGTTGGCGGCGGAACGCTTTCGCCCAACCCACCGCGTACGAGGTCGTCGCCACTCTGCTGCGCGAGAACGTGCTCGCCGTGACCCGGCCCGACCGGCCGGCCGGCTGCCTGTCGATCCAGGGCGGCACGGCCTGCTCCGGCGAGAACGCCGCGGTCGCCGGGTTCGTCGCCAGCAGCCGCCTGGCCGGTGAGCTGGCTCTCGCCGACCGGTTCACCCGCGCCGTGGCCGAAGGCGACCTACCCGCCGACGCCGATCCGGCCGCGCTCGCCCGCTTCGTCATGAGCGTCACCGAGGGGCAGGCGATACACGCCGCCGCCGGGGTCGCGCGGGAGGACCTGCGTCAGACGGCGGAGATCGCGCTCGCCGGCTTCGCCGCCGTGTCCGGGGCGCGGCCCCCCGCATCCGCGGACAACCCGGCCTGAACGGTCACGGTCGGACGAGCACCGCCACCCCGTCGAGGAGCCGTTGCAGCCCGAACTCGAAGAGGCTGTCAACGTTGAGGTCGATTGCCGACCGGCGGGCCAGCCCTCCAATGTGGTGGAGGGCCGGCCCGCCGCCCGTCACGCAGTTGGGGCGGTGCCGTCCCGGTGGGTCAAGCGGTACGAGGCATCGACGGCATCCGTCTCCAGGATCACCGTCACCGGACCGGCGGGCAGGGTGCAGGTGATCGTCCGTTCGACGGCCGAGCTGCCGGGGCCGCAGTACCGGATGCCCTGGCTGTCGAAGACCGACATGCGGGCGTCACCGGAGCCGGCGGTACGCGTCCACGTGAAGCTCTCCCGGCTGGCGCGCTGGTCGGCCGGTACTGTGTAACAGACCGCGAAGTGGTCCGCTCCGGTGTTCACCGTTGCGCCGGCCGCGTCCCCCGGCAGGACCGGGCAGGCCGGCGGCCCGTCGGTCCGGGCGAAGCCCACGGCGTACGAGCTGGTGGGGGATCCCTCATCCGCGGTGAGCAGCACGGAGAAGGGTGCCTCGCCGGTCAGCTCACAGCTGTACTGACGCAGCGAGGAGTAGTCACACACCTGCTCGCCGGCGGCGTTCAGCACGCTGATCTCCGGTGAGGTCGCGGCCGTCACGTCCCCGGCCAGCAGCTCGGCGACGTGGGCCCCCGCCGGACTGGGCAGCTGGAGGCAGTTGTGCTGCCCAGCGGCGTCGAACCCGCCCCGGTGCGGGGCGTCCTGCCAGCCGGTGTCGGACACCGGCGTGCAATCCGACGGCTTCCACGGCAGCAGCGCGACGGCGTAGCGGAAGTCAGTGTCGATCACCGTGCCGGTTACGCCCCCGCTGAGGACCATCGTGTACTTCCCCGCCGCGGGGACCTCGCACCAGGTGTCGGTGCAGACCTTGATCCCGGCGGAGTCGTAGACGGTGGCGTACGACCGGTAGTTCTTGCCGTCCACCGCCGTGACCCGGTACACCCCTGCGCTGGGAAGGTCCAGGGTCCGGCAGCGGATGCCGCCGAGGGCGCCGGCCGGTGCCGAGTTGTACGTGCCCGGGGTGATGGTCGGGCAACCGACCGCGTCGGAGAGTCGACGGACCTGGACCTTGTACGTGAGGTCCACGCTGTCGGCGTCCCAGTTCGCCAGGTAGGAGACGACGCGGTAGGTCCCGGTGGAGGGCAGTACGCACCCGTCCTGCTCCGACCAGTCGGTACACAGCACCGCACCCTGCTCGTCGACGATCGAGGAGGAGACGTCGTTGTACCGGTCCGGGGCCCGGTAGACCATGACCCGCTCACCGGCCTCGCCGTGGAACGGCTGGCAGTTGGTCTGCACCGCCGAGGTCTGGTGCAGCGTCAGGGCCGGCTGGTCCCAGTTGAGTCCGGTGGGGGCGGCGCAACCTTCGGTCTGGTCGAGGCGGGCTGCCGCCACCCGATAGGTGACCGGCTCCCAGTTCCAGTTCTGCGCCACCAGCGTGTAGGCGCCGGCTGCCGGTACCGCGCAGGACCGCGAGGAGTCGTACTCCGTGCACACCACCTGTCCGGCGTCGTCGTACAGCCGCCAGTCGAGGTACTGGTTCGCGTACTGGTCCAAGCGGACGATCAGTCGGCCCGGAGTGGTGACCCGCAGCGACTGGCAGCCGATCCCCTGGTTCGGTGGCACGGTGCCGGTCCCGACCGCCGCGCCCGGGTCTCCGAACGCGGTCAGCGGCAGCGCCGGGCAGCCGACCGACTGCGAGATCCGGGGCATCTTGAGGGTGTAGGGGGCCTTGTTGCCGTAGGTCTCCTCCAGGAACAGCCGGTACGGTCCGGCCTCGCGGAGGGTGCACTCGGTGGGGTAGCGCACCGAGCAGACCGGCTGGAACTGGGCGTCCAGGATGTTGCCCTGGATGTCCTCGACGCCGCCCGGGTCGGCGAGGTGCAGGACCGTGCCGGTGGGCTGCTTGAAGGTGAAGCAGCGGGCGGCAAGGCCGACGGGCAGCGTGCCGCTGCGACCGGCGGAGGCGAAGGAGAAGAAGCTCGCGGGCAGGCTGACGCAGGTGGACGGGGTCCGCATCGACTCGGCCGACAGCGAATAGGCGCCCTTGCCGGTCCCGTAGTCGAGCGTCACCGTGACCGTGTAGGTGCCGGCAGCGCCGAGCTTGCACTCGGTGAGGTACGGACCGACGTAGCAGATGGTGGTGCCATCGCCGCCCTTGACCTGTGCGCCGACACCGTCACCGGAGACCTCGCGGAGCCGGATGAACAGGGTGTCCTGGTCAACCGTCGAGGTGATCGTCCACTTCTGCTGTGCGGCGCCGGCGATCGACGCGCAGTTCTTGACCTGGCCCAGCGGGAGATGGCCGCCGCAGGCGGCCGAGAGGCCAACGACAGTCGTCGGACCCGCGGTGGCCCGGCCGGGGGCGGGAGTCGTGGGTGCTGGCTTCGAGGGTGCGGTGACGGCGGGCGGTTGCTCGGTCGTCAGTGTCGGTCGCGGCGACGGCTGGGCCGTCGGGGCGGCGGTGGCGGGGCCGGCCAGCAGGCCCGCCCCCGTGAGGCTCAGGGCCGCCACGGCGGCCCACCTTGCGAGGTGTCTCCACCATGGATCGGACGCGTTTGTACGCACGATGTCCCCCCGTGTTGTGTCGCGCGATCTGCGCGAGCGAGGGGATAGTTTCACGATGGTCGATCGCGGACAATCGGCTTGTCGGGTCGGACGGGGCGGGTCGTTCAGCAGGGGGCGGCGCCCTCGTCGAAGAGGCGGCGGGCCCAGTCGGCGTACCCGGCGATGGTTTTTCGGACCGTGCGCCCGTCGTGCAGGAACAGGTACGCGCGGTCGCCGCTGCGGGCGAGCAGTCCGTCGAGCCGATGCGTCCCCTGTGGAGCGGGCAGCCGCGTGACGGACGGGTAGCGGGCCCAGACCTCGTCGATCGGCGAGCCGGCGGTGATGCCCTCCGGTGTGCGCATCGGGTCACCGACCCACAGCAGCACCAGTCTGTCCTCGATGAAGACCGGGCTGACCGTGTCGTGGCCGGTGAGCACCGGCCCACAGGCGTCCTGGTCGGTACGCAGGACGCCCCGGCGGGTCAGTTCGGCCTCGGTGTCGCCGAACTCGATGTTGCGCAGGCCGTTCAGGTCGATGATCTCGACGTTGCCGGCGGGTCGGTTCGGCGGCATCGGGCCGGGCGGTGGCGTGCCGCTGCCCGCGATCCAGGCAGCAGTCAGCAGCATGGCAATAAACGCGAATTGTCGCAGTTTCATGGAATCCCCCAGTCCCCCAACGGGGCGGGGCCGCTCAGGTTGCTGCCCGTCGCCGGATTACTGGTTTTCCCACTGTTCGACCAGCTCGTCCCAGTAGTCGGCGCTGAGTCGCCGCCGCCCGTGCGCCAGCCAGCCGTCGGTGTTGCGCTCCAGATGCAACCCCACCTCGGCGAACGGGTCGATCCACGCGCCCCGCTCGACGCCGAGCTGAACCAGCGCCGCGTTGATCGGCCACTCCGCGCGCGGCGCGTCGAGGACGTCGTCGAAGCTTGGACCCCAGGACAGGGTGCCGCCCAGCCACACCGCCGCCGACTGGTGGCCGACGCCACCGCCGAACTCGGCCTCCACGTACGCCACCGGCCCCGACCGCGACCAGCGGGCCAGCAGGTCGGCCAGCGCCGGCGACAGCACCAGCTCGAACGGGTGCGCGACGCTGCGGTCGTCGGTCGCGTAATCCGGCAGCGAACCGGTCAACTCCACCACCAACTGCGGGGTGATCGGCAGCAGCGCGAAATCCTGCCGCAGCTCGCCGAGGACCGCGTGATCCAGCTCGGCGGTCTGCTCGCGGAGCAGGTCCACGTCCGCGACCACCGCGCTGAGCTGGTAACCCATCGAACCCTCCGCCGTCCACAGCCTGTGGATAGAACATGTGTACGACGGTTCTCCGGGTGCCGCCGGTCCCTGGAACGGTACCGGTGTTGCCGCCGATCCGAAGCGCTCAGACCCGTCCCGGCGGCACCGCGACGGCCGCGCAGATCTTGGACAGTTTCCGTTCGCGCGGAACGGAAACATTGCAAAATATGAGGGGGGGTGCCCGCGCGGG
>NZ_JBEXHY010000055.1:0-34519 GCF_040608295.1 Micromonospora sp. NPDC005197
CGCCGCGCCGCCCGCCCGGCGCTTGCCGGCGCGGCGCGCGCCGGTGTGGCCGGTGGCCTCGCCGGGCTGCTCGCCGCGCTCGCCGGGCTGGGCGTGAGCCGCTGGCTCGACAGGCTGGACGGCGGCACCCCGACGACGGCCGCGGCACTCGGTCAGGGCATGCTGTCCGGGGTCTTGGTCGGTGTCGTGTTCCTCGTCGTGGTCTGGTTCGTCGACCGGCGGGACGTACGGCCGCTACTGACCGGGGTGGTACGCCGCCTCGGCCGGCGAGGGCCGCGGGGCCGGGCCGGTACGTCGACGCCGGGCGCGGTCCCCCCGGAGCGGGGCGACGGGAAGGAGACGGCGGTTCGGTGAGCGTTGTCAACACCAACCGGCGGTGGCCGGCATGACGGAGACAAACGGCTGGTCGGGCTCCGTGGCGCTGCTGCTGGCTTCCAGCACCGGCGGGGTCGGCCAGCACGTCCGCTCGGTGGCGCGCGGGCTCGTCGCGGCCGGTGCCACCGTGCTCGTCTGCGGGCCGGCGGCCACGCAGGAGCAGTTCGACTTCACCGGCGTCGGCGCGCGTTTTGAGCCGGTGGAGATCCCGGCCAGCCCGACCCCCGCCGACGCGCGGGCGGTGCTCGCCCTGCGGCGGGCGCTCGCCGCGGCCCGCGTCGACGTGGTGCACGCCCACGGCCTGCGCGCCGGTCTCGTCGCCGTGCTGGCCCGTCCGTCCGCCCCGCTGATCGTGACCTGGCACAACGCGGTCCTCGTGGGCGGCCTGCGCGGCGGGGCCTCGCGGCTCGTCGAGCGGGTGGTTGCCCGGGGCGTCCGGGTGGCGCTCGGCGCCTCCACCGACCTGGTCGAGCGGGCCGCCGCGCTGGGCGCCGCCGACGCCCGACTCGCCCCGGTCGCCGCCCCGGCGCTGCCCGCGCCGCGTCGACGCCGCGCCGCCGTGCGCGCCGAGTTCGGCGTACGACCGGAGCAGCCGTTGCTCGTCTCGGTGGGGCGGCTGCACCCGCAGAAGCGCTACGACGTGCTGATCGACGCGGCCGCCCGCTGGCGTACGCGTACCCCGCCGCCGGTCGTGGTGATCGCCGGGAGTGGCCCGGCGTACCTGCCGCTGGCCGCGCGGACCTCGGCAGCCCGAGCCCCGGTGACCCTGCTGGGGCACCGCACCGACGTGGCCGACCTGCTCGCCGGCGCCGACCTCGCGGTGGTCACCAGCGACTGGGAGGCCCGGCAGTTGTTCGCCCAGGAGGCGATGCGGGCCGGCGTGCCGCTGGTGGCGACCGCGGTGGGTGGCCTGCCGGAGCTGGTCGGCGATGCCGCCGCGCTGGTCCCCGCCGGTGACGTGGACGCGGTCGACGCGGCGGTGCGCGCGCTGCTGGACGACCCGGAGGCCCGGGCCGAGCTGGGCCGGCGCGGCGCCGAGCGGGCGGCGACGTGGCCCACCGAGGCGGACACGGTGGCCGTGCTGGCGGCCCTCTACGCCGAACTGACCGCCCGTTCGACTCCTCCGGCGGCCCCCGGCTCCGACGCGCCGATGACGGGACACCGGTGATGCTGCGTCGACTCGCTCCCGCCCTGTTGACCGTGCTCGTGGTGGTGTTGGGCGTCACCGCGCTGTCCGCCCGGCCACCCCAGGGCACCCCGCAGCGCACCGCCGACTTCGTGGTGCTCGCCGGGATCGCCGGACTGCGCTGGGAGGACGTCGACCAGCAGAGCACCCCGACGCTGTGGCGGATGGCCCGGGACGGCTCGATCGGCTCCCTGTCGGTGCGGTCCGCGCACCGGCCCACCTGCCCGGTCGACGGGTGGCTGACCCTCGGCGCGGGGAGCTTCGCCGCGTGGAACGGCACCCGGCCCGACGGCGGCTGCCCGCCCGCCGGCGTGGCCGTGGAGCAACCGGACGGGATCGGCGCGAACCTGCCCGACCAGGAGAGCGTGGTCCAGTACAACCAGCAGCGGCTGCCCTGGGGCACCATGCCCGGGTCGCTGTCGGAGTCGGTGCGCTGCTCGGTCGCCGTGGGTCCGGGCGCCGCCGTGGCCGCCGCCCGCCCGTTCGGCCGGGTCGACAGGTACGCCGCGGGGCTGCCGGCCGATCCGCGCCGGCTGCTCGGCTCGTGCGTGCTGAGCATCGTCGACCTCGGCACGGTCGAGGGGACCGACCCGGTGGCGCGTGCCGAGCAGGCGCGGGCCGCCGACGCCCAGTTGGCCCGGGTCCTGGCCGCCCGGCCGGAGCGGTCGCTGGTGTTGGTGGCCGGAATCTCCGACACCGAGCAGCCGTCGCGGCTGCACGTGGTGGTCGCGGACGGGCCGGGCTGGGAGCGGGGTTGGCTCACCTCGGCCAGCACCGGCCGCGACGGTTACCTGCAACTTGTCGACCTCGCGCCGACGGCGCTGACCGCGCTGGGACGGCCGATGCCGGAGCGGTTGTTCCTCGGCCGGCCGGCGGTCAGCACCGTCGGCCGCCCGTCCGACCTGACGGAGGCGATCAACGCGCCGGCGGACGCCGACCGGGAGGCGACGGCCCAGCGGGCCGTCTCCGGCCGGTTCTTCGCCCTGCTCGCCGGGCTTCAGGTGCTGCTGGCCCTGGCGGTGCTGCCGTTGCTGCGCCGGGCCCGACCACACGCCGGCCCGGCCGGCCCGACCCCGGTCTCCGCCCGCGTCGTGGCGGTGGTGGAGTTGCTGCTGGTGGCGGCCGCGTTGGCCGTTCCGGCCGCGTTGCTCGCCGACGCCGTGCCCTGGTGGCGGGGCGAACACCCCGGATGGATCTTCGGCGCGGTCACCGCGCTGCTGGTCGCGGGGGGCACCGCGGCGGTCCGGTTCGCCCCCGGGTACGCGAACACGCTCGGCCCGTTCGGCGCGGTGGCCGGCCTCACGACCCTGACCGTCGGGCTGGACGTGCTCACCGGGTCGAGCCTGCAGCTCAACAGCGTGGTCGGCTACTCGGCGTTGCAGGGTGGCCGGTACGCCGGGCTGAGCACCGTCGGGCTGGGAGTGTTCCTCGCCGGCGCGCTGGTGACCGGCGGGTGGTTCGGCCAGCGGGTGCACCGCCGCTGGCGGCCGGCCGTGATGGTCGCCGTGGGCGGTCTCGCCGTGGTGGTGGTCGGCAGCCCGTACCTGGGCGCCGACCCGGTCGGCGCGATCGCGCTGACCGCCGGGCTGAGCGTGGCCGCGGCGATCAGCGCCGGCGGCTGGCTGACCATCACCCGACTGGCGTGGGCCACCATGGCCGCCCTGGCGGTCGGCATCGGCTTCGCCGTGGTCGACCTGCGACGGCCGGCGGCCGAACGGGGGAGCCTCGGCCGGTTCCTGTCCGCGGTGGCCGACGGCACCGGCGGGTTCACCGTGCACCGGTCCAGCACGGCGAACTTCGAGACGTTGGTGAACAGCCCGTTGACCGTGCTGGCGCTGGCCGGCGGGCTGCTGGTGTGGTTCGCCCTGCTGCAGCCGTGGGGCGGGCTGCTGCGGCTGTTCGGCATCTACCCGGCGATCCGGGCCGCGCTGGGCGGCACGGCGGTCGCGGCGGTGCTGGGTGGCGTGCTCGACGGCGCGGCGCTGGACGTGGCGGGCGCCGCTGCCGCCCTGGTGGTGCCGATGGCCGCGCTGGCGTCGCTGCGCGTGCTCGGGCATGCCGCCGACCGGACCCGCCCGAACACGGGCCGTGCCCGGGAGAACGGGGCCGACGACGACTCGGGCTCCGGCGGCGACGGGCCAGCCGGGGGAGGCGACGGTCCGACCGGTGGCGGTGGACCGCTGGGCGCGGGTCACCCCCGGCCGATCGGCGGCCCGCCCGCAGCGCCCCCACGAGTGGTCGTGCTGCCCCCGGGCCCGGACGCGCCCGTGGGCACTCCGGTGGTCGACGGGCCCGCCCAGTCGCCGCCGGAGCGTCCGGCGGCGGACGCGGCGACCGGGGCGCCCTCCGCGCCGGCGCAGCGACGATCGGCGGACACACCGGCGGACACCCCGGCGGCGCCGGTCACCCGGCCATCGACCGAGGTTGCCGCTTCCTGACCGCCGGACGTCGTCCTGGTGACCCGGCGCTGTCGCACCCGGGGTGCGGCCTGCGAGTACCCGCCGCAGAGGTGTTACCGTGGAATCCCGTGGATCGCGTGATCACTTTGCTGATCGAGCACGGCGGTCTGCATGACCGCGACAGACGACACGGGAGCAGGCCTTGGCCCCATCAGCACGGACGACCAGGCACATTTTCGTCACCGGGGGCGTCGCCTCCTCGCTGGGTAAGGGCCTCACCGCCTCCAGCCTCGGCAACCTGTTGACCGCGCGCGGGCTGCGCGTGGTGATGCAGAAGCTCGACCCCTACCTCAACGTCGACCCCGGGACGATGAACCCGTTCCAGCACGGCGAGGTCTTCGTCACCGAGGACGGCGCCGAGACCGACCTCGACGTCGGGCACTACGAGCGTTTCCTGGACCGGGCCCTGTCCGGCAAGGCGAACGTGACCACCGGCCAGATCTACTCCGACGTGATCGCCAAGGAGCGCCGGGGGGAGTACCTGGGCGACACCGTCCAGGTCATCCCGCACATCACCAACGAGATCAAGTCGCGGATCCTGGCGATGGCCGACCCGGACGACGACGGCGTCCTGCCCGACGTGGTCATCACCGAGGTCGGTGGCACCGTCGGCGACATCGAGTCGCTGCCGTTCCTGGAGGCGATCCGCCAGGTGCGCCACGACCTGGGCCGGGACAACTGCTTCTACCTGCACGTGTCGCTGGTGCCGTACCTGGCGCCGTCGGGCGAGCTGAAGACCAAGCCGACCCAGCACTCCGTGGCGCAGCTGCGCAACATCGGCATCCAGCCGGACGCCATCGTGCTGCGCTGTGACCGGGAGATCCCGGTGAAGCTCAAGGAGAAGCTGTCGCTGTACTGCGACGTCGACGCCGAGGCGGTCGTCGCCGCGCCGGACGCCCCGAGCATCTACGACATCCCGAAGGTGCTGCACCGCGAGGGGCTCGACGCGTACGTGGTGCGCCGGCTCGGGCTGTCGTTCCGGGACGTGGACTGGGCGAGCTGGGACGACCTGCTGGAGCGGGTGCACCGGCCCCGGCACACGGTCACCGTCGCCGTGGTCGGCAAGTACGTCGACCTGCCGGACGCGTACCTGTCGGTGAGCGAGGCGATCCGGGCGGCCGGTTTCGGTCACCGGGCGCGGGTGCAGCTGCGCTGGGTGCCCAGCGACGAGTGCGTCACCCCGGCCGGCGCGGCGGCCGCCCTGGCCGGCGTGGACGGCATCCTCATCCCGGGCGGGTTCGGGGTCCGTGGCATCGAGGGCAAGATCGGCACGGCCCGGTACGCCCGGGAGAACGGCATCCCCCTGCTCGGCCTCTGCCTCGGCCTGCAGTGCATGACGATCGACGTGGCCCGGCACCTGGCCGGCCTGGACGGCGCCAACTCGCTGGAGTTCGACGAGCAGGCCGCGCACCCGGTCATCGCCACGATGGCCGACCAGGAGGACATCGTCGCCGGCAAGGGCGACCTGGGCGGCACCATGCGGCTCGGGGCGTACCCGGCGACGCTGACCGAGGGCTCGATCGTCGCCGAGGCGTACGGCAGCACCGACATCAGCGAGCGGCACCGGCACCGCTACGAGGTCAACAACGCCTACCGGGACGCGCTGACCAAGGCGGGCCTGCACATCTCCGGCACCTCCCCGGACGGCCGGCTGGTCGAGTTCATCGAGCTGGACCGGGATCTGCACCCGTTCTTCGTGGCCACGCAGGCGCATCCGGAGCTGAAGAGCCGTCCCACCCGCCCGCACCCGCTGTTCGCGTCGTTCGTCCGGGCCGCCGTGACGTACTCGCAGGCCGACCAGTTGCCGGTCGACCTGGAGGCCGCGTCCGAGACCCCGTCGGAGGCCCCGTCGGCGCGCAAGGCCGCCCGCAACGGCGCCGCGACGAAGGCCGCGTCGGCCTCGTGAGCGAGCGGAGCGAGCGAACCAGCAGGCTCAGCAGCGGGGCGACGGCGTGAGCGACAGTGAGCACCGCTACGAGGTGCGCTCCCGCGAGGAGCGCTACCGGGGTCGGATCTTCGACGTGGTCACCGAGGAGGTGACCATGCCGGGCGGCGGGACCGCGCTGCGTGACCTCGTCCGGCACGTCGGGGCGGTGGCCGTGGTGGCCCTCGACGACGCCGGTCAGGTGGTGCTGATCCGGCAGTACCGGCACCCAATCGGCCGGCACCTGTGGGAGCTGCCCGCCGGGCTGATGGACGTCTCCGGCGAGGAGCTGCCGGCCGCCGCGCTGCGGGAACTGGCCGAGGAGGCCGACCTCACCGCCGGGCGGATCGACGTGCTGGTCGACCTGCACAGCTCGCCGGGGTTCACCAACGAGATCGTCCGGGTCTACCTGGCCCGGGACCTGGCCGACGTGCCGGCGGGGGAGCGTCACGAGCGCCGCGACGAGGAGGCCGACCTGCAGATCGTCCGGATGGCCCTGGACGAGGCGGTCGACATGGTCCTGGCCGGCGAGATCACCAACGCGTCCGCGGTGGCCGGCCTGCTCGCGGCGGCCCGCGCCCGGGACACCGGCTTCGCGGCGCTGCGTCGGGCGGAGGCGCCGCTGCCGCGCTGAGCGCCGCCGCCGGTCCTTCCCGATCGGTGGGTACGCGAGACGGGGCCCCGCGGTCAGCCGCGGGGCCCCTTCTCGTGTCGGCGTGGCCGGTCAGTCCCGCAGCGGGCGACCCTGCGCGTCCGTGCCGCCGTTGACCAGGATCAGGATGCCGTCGATGACGCCCCAGAGCGCGCCGACGCCGCACGTCACCAGGCTCACGACGAGCTGGAGAACAGCGATCTTGGTGTGTCCGGTGTAGAACCGACCGGCCCCGAAGGTGCCGAGCAGGATGCCGAGGATGCCCGCGACGACCTTGCTCTTGTCGGAGTAACCCGGGGCGTACCCGGGCTGGTATGGAGGAGTGGTCATGGGCGGACACACTAGTGATCCACTCGCCGGCTGTCCGCACCGCCACACGGCAGATGGGACGATAATGGGCGAACACTGTCCTGACGGCTGAGGTGACGTCCCAATGCCGGCCCGTTCGGCGCCCTGACACTCCGTCAGGTCACCCGGGCACCGGATGCCACTGTGCTGGCTCCCGGCGCGGCCGGACGCGCCTAGACTGCCGCCGGCGGGACCGGTGGACCGTGGCGGCAATGGGGCCGTCGCGGCACCGAGCAGTCGGGGGGAAGCAGCCCCGAAGAGAGGTGTCTGCATCGTGAAGGTCGGAATCCCACGCGAGGTCAAGAACCACGAGTACCGCGTGGCGATCACGCCAGCGGGCGTCAACGAGTTCACCCGCAGCGGCCACCAGGTCTTCGTCGAGTCCGGCGCCGGAGTCGGCTCCAGCATCACCGATGAGGAGTTCGCCGCGGCGGGCGCCAAGATCCTGGCCACCGCCGACGAGGTGTGGGACACCGCCGAGCTGGTGCTCAAGGTCAAGGAGCCGATCGCCGAGGAGCACCACCGGATGCGCGAGGGGCAGGTGCTCTTCACCTACCTGCACCTGGCCGCCTCCAAGTCGTGCACGGACGCGCTGGTCGACCGCAAGGTCACCGGCATCGCGTACGAGACCGTCGAGCTGCCCGACCGGTCGTTGCCGCTGCTCGCCCCGATGTCCGAGGTGGCCGGCCGGCTCGCCCCGCAGGTCGGCGCGTTCTACATGATGCGCACCGGCGGTGGGCGCGGCGTGCTGCCCGGCGGCGTCTCCGGCGTGTACGCGGCGAAGACCGTCGTCATCGGCGCCGGCGTCTCCGGCATGAACGCCGCCGCCATCGCCCTGGGCCTGCAGTCCGAGGTGCTGCTGCTGGACAAGAACGTCGCCCGGCTGCGCCAGGCCGACGCCATCTACCGGGGTCACCTGCAGACCGTCGCCTCGAACGCGTACGAGATCGAGCGGGCCGTGCTCGACGCCGACCTGGTCATCGGCGCGGTGCTGGTGCCCGGCGCGAAGGCCCCGACGCTGATCTCCAACGAGCTGGTCTCCCGGATGAAGCCCGGCAGCGTGCTCGTCGACATCGCCATCGACCAGGGCGGCTGCTTCGAGGACTCGCGCCCCACCACGCACGCCGACCCGGTCTACAAGGTGCACGAGTCGATCTTCTACTGCGTGGCGAACATGCCCGGCGCGGTGCCGAACACCAGCACCTACGCGCTGACCAACGTCACCCTGCCGTACGCCCTGGAGTTGGCCAACCACGGCTGGCGCGAGGCGCTGCGTCGCGACCCGGCCCTCGCCCTGGGTCTGAACACCCACGACGGCCAGGTCACCTACGGTCCGGTCGCCGAGGCGCACGGCATGCCCGTGCTCCCGCTGGCCGAGGTCCTGGGCTGACCGACTCCACGGCCGAACGGGCCGGTGCGGGCGTCGAGCCCGCACCGGCCCTGCGCCGTGCCGTCCGCGGCTACCTCGACCACCTCACCGTCGAGCGCGGTCTGTCCGCGAACACCCTCGCCTCGTACCGCCGGGATCTGGACCGCTATCTCACGACTCTGACCGACGCCGGCGTCGCCGACCTCGCGTCGGTCGGCGCCGGCGTCGTCGAGTCGCACCTGGCCCGGCTGCGCGCCGGAGACGACGACCATCCGCCCCTCGCCGTGTCGTCCGCCGCCCGCGCGGCCAGCGCGGTCCGCGGCCTGCACCGCTTCGCGCTGCGCGAGGGGCTGGCCGGCGCCGACCCCAGCCGCGACGTCCGTCCGCCCACCCCGCCGCGCCGGCTGCCCCGCGCGCTGGGAGTCGACGACGTGGTCCGGCTCCTGGAGACCGCCGGTGCGATCACCGCGACCGGCGAGGACGCGCCGCTCGCGCTGCGCGACCGGGCGCTGCTGGAATTCCTCTACGGCACCGGCGCGCGGATCTCCGAGGCGATCGGCGCCGCGATCGACGACCTCGACGCCGACGAGGGCACCGTGCTGCTGCGCGGTAAGGGCGGCCGGGTGCGGCTGGTGCCGATCGGCGGGTACGCCGTCGAGGCGGTGCGCGCCTACCTGGTCCGGGCCCGCCCCGCTCTGGCCGCCGGCGGCAAGGGAACCCCCGCCGTCTTCCTGAACGCGCGCGGCGGGGCGCTGTCCCGGCAGGGCGCCTGGGCCATCCTGCGCCGCGCCGCCGGGCGGGCCGGCCTGCCGGTCGAGGGCGCCGCCGCGGTCTCCCCGCACACCCTGCGCCACTCGTACGCCACCCACCTGCTCGACGGCGGCGCCGACGTCCGGGTGGTCCAGGAGTTGCTCGGCCACGCCTCGGTGACCACCACCCAGGTCTACACCCTCGTCACCGTCGAGCGGCTGCGCGAGGTGTACGCCACGGCCCACCCGCGCGCCCTCGGCTGAACCCCGGCCGTCGTCGGCTTCGACACGCCGGGCCGGTGCCGAACGCCCTGCTGGTCGGTGGCGTACAGTCGGCATCGGCGCGGACCTCCTGGGGCGACACGACCGGGGTGCGCAGCGGCGCCGCGAAGGACGTCGGACGGCTCCGACGCCGGGTGGGTCGTCGGGAGGGGGCAACGAGCACATGGCTGGCAACGGTGACCGTGCCGAGACCTGGACGTCGGAGCTCCGCGAGCAGCAGGCCACGCTCGGCGCGGACCTGGGTCCCGCGGACCCGGCTGCCTACACGATGCGCAAGCCGATCCCCGAGCCGATGCCCACCGACCGGCACGGCCCCGCGCGCATCATCGCGATGGCCAACCAGAAGGGTGGCGTCGGCAAGACCACGACCACCATCAACCTGGGCGCGGCGCTGGCCGAGTACGGCCGCAAGGTGCTGCTCGTCGACTTCGACCCGCAGGGCGCGCTCTCGGTGGGCCTGGGGGTCAACCCGCACAACCTCGACCTGTCCGTCTACAACCTGCTCATGCAGGACGACGTGACCGCCGAGGACGTCCTCATCAAGACCGACGTCGCGGGTCTGCACCTGCTGCCGGCCAACATCGACCTCTCCGCCGCCGAGATCCAGCTCGTCAACGAGGTCGCCCGGGAGATGGCCCTCGCCCGGGTGCTGCGGACCGTCCGCAAGGAGTACGACTACATCCTGATCGACTGCCAGCCGTCCCTCGGCCTGCTGGCGATCAACGCGCTGACCGTCGCGCACGGCGTGCTCATCCCCCTCGAATGCGAGTTCTTCAGCCTGCGCGGCGTCGCGCTGCTGCTGGACACCATCGACAAGGTGCGCGAGCGGCTCAACTTCGACCTGGAACTCGAAGGCATCCTCGCCACCATGTACGACAGCCGCACCACCCACTGCCGGCAGGTGCTCCAGCGGGTGGTCGAGGCGTTCGGCGACAAGGTCTACCAGACGGTCATCACCAAGACGGTGAAGTTCCCCGAGTCCACCGTGGCCGGTGCCCCGATCACGACGATGGACCCGGCGTCCTCCGGGGCGCGCAACTACCGTCAGTTGGCCCGTGAGGTGATCGCCGCCCAGTCGGAGCGGTAGCCGGAACGCCCCGTGTCCGTGTCGTGGACTACGGTCGTGCGGTGACCGCGCCACCCCTCGACCCGCCCGAAGCCGCTGCTGCGGCCGTGGTCGACGGCGTGCCGCCCGCCGCCCCGCCCGCCGACCTGGCTGCCGACACGGCTGCCACCGGCTTCACGGTGCGGCTGGCCAACTTCACCGGCCCGTTCGACCTGCTGCTGCAACTGATCGGCAGGCACAAGCTCGACGTCACCGAGGTGGCCCTGCACACGGTCACCGACGAGTTCATCGCCTACATCCGCGCCATGGGCGACAGCTGGGACCTCGACGAGGCCAGCGAGTTCCTGCTCATCGCCGCGACCCTGCTCGACCTGAAGGCGGCCCGGCTGCTGCCCGCCGCCGAGGTGGAGGACGAGGCGGACCTGGCCCTGCTGGAGGCGCGCGACCTGCTCTTCGCCCGGCTCCTGCAGTACAAGGCGTACAAGGAGGCCGCCGCCCACATCGCCGAGCTGGAGGCGGTCGGCGGTCGCCGGTATCCCCGGGCGGTCAGCCTGGAGCCCCGCTACGCCGAGGCGCTGCCCGACCTGGTGCTCGGCATCGGCCCGCAGCGACTGCTGAAGCTGGCCGTGCGGGCGATGACCCCGAAGCCCGTGCCGGAGGTGTCCATCGCCCACGTGCACATGGTCCGGGTCAGCGTCCGCGAACACGCGGCGATCCTCGCCTCCCGGCTGCGCCGGGCCGGCACGGCGACGTTCTCGCTGCTGTGCGCGGACTGCGAGGCCACCCTGGAGGTGGTGGCACGGTTCCTGGCGCTGCTGGAGCTGTACCGGGAGGGCCTGGTGGCCTTCGTGCAGGAGCAGGCCCTGGAGGAGCTGACCGTGCGCTGGACCGGCCCGGTCGACGGCGAGACCGAACTGCACGTCGACGAGTACGCCGGCACCCCCGCCGACCCCGACCCGCCCTCGGGGCCGGAGCCGACGGCGGAGGCCGGGCCTGGATCGGCGGGGGAGGCCGGCGCGGAGTCCGCGGGCGCGGGCGGAACGGGAACGACGGAGGGTGAGCGGGATGAGTGACGAGGAACGCCGGGACTCCCTGGCCGACCAGGCCGCCGCCTGGGTCCCGCCGTGGAATCGTCCCCGCCCACCGGCCCCAACCCCTGCCGAGGCGCCCGAGTCTGCCGAGTCTGCCGAGCCCTCCGACGCTGCTGAGACTCCCGACGCTGCTGAACCTGCCGAGGCTGCCGCCGCTCCCGCGTCCGCCGGTGCACCCGAAGCGCCCGCGCAGCCCGACACCCGCACGGTCGCCGGGGCTCCCAGCGCCGTCGGGGTCGACGGGGAACGCGACACCGACCAATCCGCAAAATCACCTGGGGCGGTCACCGTCCCGCCGATGTCCGCCGAAGATCTTGGAGGCAAGTCGCCCCTCCAGGGGCCGCAGTCTTCCAAGATCTCTGCCGAGTCTGCCGAGTCTGCCGAGTCTGCCGAGTCTGCCGAGTCTGCCGAGTCTGCCGAGTCTGCCGAGTCCGCCGAGTCCGCCGAGTCCGCCGAGTCCGCCGGATCCGCCGAGTCCGCCGGATCCGCCGAGTCCGCCGGATCCGCCGGGTCTGCCGAGTCCGCCGAGTCGGGCGAGCCCTCCGAGCCTCGTGAGGCGGTCGGGGTGGCCGAGACTCCTGCGGCTCAGGTGGGGGAGCGGGCTGGGGGCGTACCTCGGCGGGAGGTTGTGGGGCGGCGGCGGGTGACGGCCGCGCCGGAGCCCGCGCCCGACCTGCCCGACGCCGAGCTGCGCGGCGCGCTGGAGGCGATCCTGCTGGTGGTGGACGAACCGGTCAGCGAGCTGGTCCTGGCTCAGGTGTTGGAGCAGCCGGCCGAGCGGATCGGGCCGATGCTCGACGAGATCGCCGCCGGTTACACGGCCGCCGGGCACGGGTTCGAGCTGCGCAGGGCTGCGGGCGGTTGGCGGTTGTACACCCGGCCGGAATACGCTACGTACGTCGAGCGGTTCGTCCTGGACGGGCAGTCCGTGCGGCTGACCCAGGCGGCGTTGGAGACTCTGGCCGTGGTCGCGTACAAGCAGCCGGTGACCCGGTCGCGGATCTCGGCCATCCGGGGTGTCAACTGCGACGGCGTCATCCGTACGCTTGTCACCCGCGGCCTCGTTGAGGAGTGCGGCGCCGAACCGGACAGCGGGGCGTTCCTCTACCGGACCACCACGCTGTTCCTGGAGAAGCTCGGGCTGAACACCGTCGACGAGCTGCCACCTCTCGCACCCTTCCTGCCCGACGACGTAGAAGAGCTTGCTGATGCGACCCGATAACCGTTCCCCGAAATCCGACGCCCCCGTCTACGAGGGGGCGGAGCGCCTGCAGAAGGTGCTCGCCGCCGCCGGCGTGGGCTCCCGGCGTGCCTGCGAGGACCTGATCTTCCGACGCCGGGTGACCGTGGACGGGCGGGTCGCGAAGCTCGGCGACAAGGTCGACCCGGCCACTGCGGTGATCCACGTGGACGGCGAGCGCCTGCAGGTCGACATCCGCCTGGTCTACGTGGCGATGAACAAGCCGCGTGGGGTGGTCACCACCATGGCGGACGAGAAGGGACGCACCGAGCTGGCCGACTTCATCGGCAGACGGCTGGATCAGCGGGTCTACCACGTCGGGCGGCTCGACGCGGACAGCGAGGGCCTGCTGCTGCTCACCAACGACGGCAACCTCGCGCACAAACTCATGCACCCCTCGTACGAGGTGCTGAAGACCTACCTGGCCGAGGTGGTCGGGCCGATCCCGCGCAACCTCAGCAAGCGGCTCCTCGCGGGTGTCGAGCTGGAGGACGGACCGGTCAAGGTCGACTCGTTCAAGGTGGTGGGCACCCTGGGCAAGAGCGCCCAGGTGGAGCTGAGCCTGCACGAAGGGCGCAAGCACATCGTCCGGCGGTTGATGGACGAGGTCGGGCACCCGGTCACCCGTCTGGTGCGTACCTCCATCGGTCCGATCCGGTTGGGCGACCTGCGCACCGGGCGTCTCCGGCGCCTGACCAACGCGGAGGTCGCCGCCCTGTTCAACGCGGTGGGTGACTGACCCCCGAGGTTCGGGGTACGGCTGCCGGTAGGCTCGCGACGGCCGGAACGCGGCCGCCGGAGGTGGCGTGGGTCGCCTCGGGCGGCGGCGCGCGTGGGTCCGCCACGGACCCCGGGCATGATTGATGACGATTGACAAACCGCTTGCGGCGCCAGAGCACCGGGCGATCCGTGAGGTACGGGCTGAGGAGGACACGGTGGAGGAAAACGTACGGGCCGGGCGATGTGTGGTCGCTGTGGACGGGCCGTCCGGTTCGGGTAAGTCCACCGTGTCGCGGCGGCTCGCCGCCGGCATCGGTGCGCGCTACCTGGACACCGGGGCGATGTACCGGGCGATCACGTGGGCCGTCCTGCGCTCCGGCGTGGACCTCACCGACACCGCGTCGGTGGCCAAGGTCGCCAGCGAGGTCAACCTGCACATCGGCACCCATCCGCAGGGGTACGCCGTGAGCGTCGACGGCGTGGGAGTGGACGCGGAGATCCGCGGCCCCGAGGTGACCGGGGCGGTCTCCGCCGTCGCCGCCGTGCCGGCGGTCCGCGAGCTGCTGGTGGCACGGCAGCGCGAGATGATCGCCAACGCCGGTCGGATGGTGGTCGAGGGCCGTGACATCGGCTCGGTCGTGGCCCCGGACGCCGACCTGAAGGTCTTCCTGACCGCCTCCGAGGCCGCACGGGCTGCCCGGCGCAGCGCGGAGGACGCCGCCGACGTGGCGGCCACCGCCGCCGACCTGGCCCGCCGGGACCGGCTCGACTCGACCCGCAAGGTCAACCCGTTGGCCCAGGCGCCGGATGCCGTCGTACTGGACACGACCGAGCTGGGCATCGACGAGGTCGTGCTCCGGCTGCGTGACCTGCTCACCGAGCGGGGCGTGGCATGAGCGATCCAGGTGGATGGGTTGAGTTGCGCGAGCCCGACGTCGCCGTCGAGGAGCCGACCGGCCCGCAGCCGGTGGTGGCCGTGGTGGGTCGTCCGAACGTGGGCAAGTCCACCCTGGTCAACCGGATCATCGGCCGTCGACAGGCAGTCGTCGAGGACGTCCCCGGCGTGACCCGCGACCGGGTGCCGTACGACGCGCAGTGGAACGGCCGGTCGTTCACCGTGGTGGACACCGGCGGTTGGGAACCGGACGCGAAGGACCGGGCCGCGGCCATCGCGGCGCAGGCCGAGACGGCAGTGGTCACCGCCGACGTGGTCCTCTTCGTGGTCGACGCCATGGTGGGCTCCACGGACGTGGACGAGGCCGCGGTGAAGATGCTGCGGCGCAGCGCCAAGCCGGTGATCCTGGTGGCGAACAAGGCCGACAACACCGCCATCGAGATGGAGGCCACCTCGTTGTGGTCGCTCGGCCTCGGCGAGCCGTTCCCGGTGTCCGCGCTGCACGGACGCGGCTCCGGTGACCTGTTGGACGCCATCCTCGCCGCGCTGCCGGAGGCCCCGGAGATCGTGGAGAACCGGCCGCGCGGGCCGCGCCGGGTGGCGCTTGTCGGTCGGCCGAACGTGGGCAAGTCCAGCCTGCTCAACCGGTTCTCCGGCGAGGAGCGGGCGGTCGTCGACTCGGTCGCCGGCACCACTGTGGACCCGGTGGACAGCCTGGTCGACATCGGCGGTCAGACCTGGCAGCTGGTCGACACGGCCGGTCTGCGCAAGCGGGTCGGCAAGGCCAGCGGCACCGAGTACTACGCCAGCCTGCGTACCGCCGGCGCGATCGAGGCCGCCGAGGTGGCCGTGGTGCTGCTGGACGCCAGCGAGCCGATCAGCGAGCAGGACCAGCGGATCCTGACGATGGTGACCGAGGCGGGCCGGGCGCTCGTCATCGCGTTCAACAAGTGGGACCTGGTCGACGCCGACCGCCGGTACTACCTGGACAAGGAGATCGACCGGGAGCTGCGCCGCATCCCCTGGGCGATCCGGCTGAACCTGTCGGCGATGACCGGCCGCGCGGTGGACAAGCTGGCGCCGGCCCTGAACAAGGCCCTCGCCAGCTGGGAGACCCGGGTGCCGACCGCGCACCTCAACCAGTGGCTGACCGCGCTGGTGCAGGCCACCCCGCACCCGGTGCGCGGCGGACGCGCGCCACGCATCCTGTTCGCCACCCAGGCCGGGGTGGCGCCGCCGCGGTTCGTGCTCTTCACCACCGGCCCGCTGGACGCCGGATACCAGCGTTTCGTCGAGCGCAAGCTCCGCGAGGAGTTCGGGTACGAGGGCAGCCCCATCGAGATCTCGGTACGCCCCCGCAAGAAGCTCGGCCCCGGCGGCCGAGGCAAGGCGCACGGCTGACCCTGCACGCCCAAAATGCCGGATGGTCCTCCGAGGCCATCCGGCATTTCCCTACCCCACCCTCCTAGGACGCTCTAGGCGGTGTGCGGTGGTTCGCGACCCGCACGACCCGGGTGGGGCCTGTGCGGACGACCGGCAGGCGCTGCGCTAAGCTGTACCGGCTGTCGCAGGGGAAACCTTGCGGGGGCGGGACGTGGCGCAGCTTGGTAGCGCACTTGACTGGGGGTCAAGGGGTCGTCGGTTCGAATCCGGCCGTCCCGACAGAGTTTCGGCAGGTCAGAGGCCTTGATTCACTTCGGTGAGTCGGGGCCTTTTGCCGTTTCGTCTCACAATTTCTCACGTACGCCCGTACTGCTGAATTTGGGCGCTGGAGTTACCCGAACAGGCCTGATTCGAGGTGCTCGGCCGCCACCTTGAGGTGGCTGCTATCGGGGTGGACGTAGACGCGTTTGGCGAGCGTGCCGCCGTCGGCGTGGCCGGCCCAGGCAGCGAGGACGACGTCGGGCACTCCGGCGCCGGCGAGGTAGGTCAGGCAGGCGTGGCGGGCATCGTAGGGCCGCACCTTCCGCACGCCGACCTTCTCCATCAGCTTGTAGACCCTGCGGCGCAGCCAGTCGGTGCGTTGGGGGCGGCCGAGCTCGTCGACCAGAACGTAGCCGCTGTCGACGTAAGCCTCGCCAGCCTGCAGGCGTTCCTTCTTCTGCAGGGTCTGGAAGGCCTTCAGCGCCTTCGCGACCGTGACGGGCATCGGTAGCCCGCGCCTGCCGGCTGCAGACTTGGCCTCCTTCTCCTCGATCTCGCCGTCGACGAGCGTCCGGGTGTTGTCGCCGGCGGCGATCGTGCCGGCCTGGAAGTCGACATCGGACCACCGCAGCCCGCACACCTCAGCGGGTCGCAGGCCCATGAGTGACAGCAGGCAAGGGGCATGCAGGCGCTCGCCGGTGAGGCCGGCCAGGAACAATCTCACCTCCTCCTGGGTCCAGGCTTGCGCTTCGCCTTCTCCTCGGCGGCGGCCTTCGCCGCTGCGCGGGGGATGGTCACGAACGCCGCGACGTTCCGCACCACGAGCTGGCGGCGAACCGCGACGTTCAGCGCGGTCCGGAGCCGGCCGAGAGTCAGGCGGACGGACCGGACACCCAACCCGGTTCCCGGCTTGCCGCCCCGGCGTCGTCCTGCCTTCAGCATCCAGTCGATCAGCGCCTCGATGTCGGCCTCGGTGATGTCCTGGAGCGGCTTGGCACCGAGACGGGCGCGGACCGGCAGGAGCGCGTCGCGGTAGTTCGCGGTAGTTGCCCTCTCGACATCGCGGGTGGCAGACGTCAGCCACTCGTCGAGGAACTCGTCGACCGTGATCTTGCCGGGCTTGACGTACGTGCCGCGGTCGGTCTCGTGCTTGATCCGGGCGTACTCCGCCCTGGCCTCCTTCCTGGTGTCGAACGTGTAGGTGCGTTGGTCGCGACGTCCGTCCGGCTTGCGCCCGACATCGAGGACGAACCGGTACCGGGTCTTGCCGCTGCGAAGGGTGACCTTCTTGATCGGGTCCGAGGCGCTCACGTGCGTCCTGTTCCTTCCATGAGGGATGGGCTTCCGCCCTGTTCTCGTGCGTGAAGCTACTGCGCACTTGACTCGATGGTACCTAAAAGTGGTACCTATCCGTGGTGCCGGCCTGGCTCGTGAGTTGGTGGTTGGTGATAGGCGGTGTGGGATGTGGCAACCTCGACTCGTCACCTATTCGTTCTGACCGCCCGAGGAGTTGAGGCATGCCGCGACAGCGTCCTGTCGCCGAGAACCTGCCGCCGCTGCCGACACGTGAGAAGCGAGATCAGCAGGTCAAGATCCGGCTCACGCCTACTGAGCTGGAGAGGCTGACGGCGATGCGGCCTGACCTCACGCCGTCCGGAATTCTCGCGTTGCTCGTCGACGACGTGCTTGCCGGGCGATACTGGCCGACGTGGGCGGCCGCTGCGCCCGACGAGGCCGGCCGTCAGCGCGAGACGTAGTCAGGCGACCGTCCGGGCTGGAGCGTCCTCGCGGCGGGGCTGCGGCTGTTCGATGCCAATGAGCTCGAGCAGATCCACCGTGCGGACGCGATACGTCGCTCCGATCCGAAGCACCGGGCAGGGGAAGGCACCGCTCTTCGCCAGTTCGTAGGCCTTCGTTCGGCCGACGCCGAGAGCGCGAGCGGCGGTCGCGAGATCGACCATCGCCGGTAGTTGGAGTAGCTCGTCCCGGTTGAGAGTGCTGACCATCATCACCCTGCTCCTTAGGTCGAGGCGAGCGGACGCCTGAGCATCCGGCTGACAAGGCACGGTCTGACATGCCTCGACACGACCATGCTGTCTGCGCGTTGCTTGTGGCGCTACCTCTCTTTCGGCTGCCTAAGTCGAAGCGCCGGTAGCGCCTCGTTCATCCGGCGCCGGCTGCCGCTTAAGACGTTGACGGCAACGCAACCAGCGGGATCGCAGATTCGTGGGGTGGAAGTTCGGCGCACCAGGCGCGGCCCTCGGGTATTGCGTGGGAGAAGTTGCCCAGGATCAGGCAGAGCCGTTGGTCGGGCAGCGGCGGTGCAGGGTCTTGAGGAAGCTGTGGCACTCGCGCCAGCGTTTGCGGTCCCGGATGTGGTAATGCAGTTTCCCTTTGGCCAGGTCCAATGCGGCGATCAGGTGTCGCACGCCCTGGTCGCGGGTGTAGGTGGCCCGCAGCGGACCAGTTGTCCCGGATGTCGGCAGTTCCGGCGGGGTTGCAGGTTCAGCAGCTCGAACTTGTCAACACACAGGACCCGCCCGTCCGCGGATGGATGGTCGTAGAGGTCGAGGGTTCGGCGCATCTTCGACGTGAAGTCGGGTGGTCGACGCTAATCCCCGTGACGTGGCCCGGCAGCGATGAGGTGATCGCGCGGCTTGGGAAGCGACCAGCAGGAGAACGGTTGGCCGTCGAAACGGGGGGTCTGATGCGGTGCCGGGCGCCCTGATGCTCCGGGTGCAACCCGATCGTCGTGGGTGCATGCTCGTGTAATCCCTGCATGAGTCAGAGAACTCCATAATAGTATTGATTACTTCCTTGAGAACTTCTACTATGACCTCCATGGCGCAGAGTGACACCTTCGGCCGCCCCCAAGATTTCGCCGAACAGAGGGCGCTCTGGCGCAAGCAGGCCAGTGCGATCCCGGGTCTGCTCGGCGGTAAGGCCGTGTGGCTTCGGTTGGTCCTTGAGCTCGTCAGGCAGGTTGGCGAAGGTCGCGCGGTCGGCCTCGACATGAAGCCGGAGTTGTCGTTTGACATCGAGAGCGTCGAACGACGTCAAGGTGGCGCAGCTCCCAGACTGGAGCCCGCGACATGGCGGGACTACTACGGCTTCCTTCGCGGTCTCCAGCTCGTCGGAAACGCCGCGGACGAGCTTCACCTCACCGCGACCGGATTGCAGCTCCAGTCCGATCCGACGCCTGCACGTCTGGCGACGATCCTGGCCGATCGCATCAGGCTGTTCGCGGAGGTCCTATCGCTGATCGCCGTGGAGCCGCTCACCGTCGACGAGGTTGATGAGCGTATTCGAGCGCGATACAAGCAGTCCTGGAAAAGCAAGGGAAACACTCGCATCCGGATGGACTGGCAGGAGGTTCTCGGCCTGATCGAGGCAGTTGGCAACCGGCGGTGGGGCATAACGCCAGCTGGGCGGACTGTGCTTGTAGGTCGTGTGCTGGTGGGGCCTGATGCTTTCCGTGCAGCAGCTGCTAGCGTGGCCGAGATTCCTGAGGCTCCGGCCGAGATTGCTGCTCTTTTGGAGGAATTCTCGACGTCGGCGCGCACGCACGAGTCGCGCAACACCTACAACATTTGGGTGCCGAGTCCACCGTCGAATCCCAATAAGGTCGAAAATCTCAGAACCATCATGAATGCGACTCTGGGACGGATCGAACGGAAAGAGCTCTTCTCGTTCATATGCGAGACGTTCGACCTGAGGCGCAGCAGCGTAGAGTCGATGCTGCCGTTCCTGCGTGCGTCGGGGCTTCTCGTCGAGGTGGGTCGCGGGGTTTTTGAGGCCACACCAGCGGCGAGAGCCTGGGTCGAGTCAGGTGAGGACGTAAACTTCTTACGAATCTTGCACGCCAACATGCGATTCGTCGGCGAGATGATCCGTGCGGTTGAAAATGACGTCACTCGAAACGAGATGTACTCTGAAGCGGCCCAATTCGGGTTAAATATTGATAAGTGTCGCTGGATTGCCAGCTTCCTGCTCAACACCGGGCTGATAGAGGAGCCGCGCTACGGGAGTCTCCGGGCCACGCCGCGAGGGGCCGCGCTGGCGGCTGAATTGCCTCTAGCCGACGTGCCGAGCGCTCCGCATGAGCGTTCAGCTCAGACGCAGGACGCTCGGCGGGTGTCGGACGGACCTCAGTCGCTTCAGGTGAAGCAGGACCTAGCCCGCCTCTCCAGGGACCCTCTGGCCGGAGGCGAAGGTGCCGGACGGGCTTTCGAGAAAGCTATCTGTGACTCTTTTCTCGCTATGGGATTCGAGGCCCGTACGATCGGCAGATCTGGCGATACGGACATCCTTGTCCGATGGCGTAACGGCGACGGTTCACAAGCGACGGCGATCATCGAAGCGAAGGTGCGATCGTCCGGCCATGTTACCCACACCGACGTTAGCGATGTAGCGATCGAAACCCACAAAGGGCGCCATCATGCCAGTTTCATCGCAATCGTCGGTCCCGGCTTCAGCGGTGACACCATTAAGAACATGGCGTCGCAGAAGAAGTGGGTGCTGCTCGACGCCGACCGGTTAGGAACGCTCGCGGAGGCCTCGATCACCTTGGGGCTTCGGCCGTACGAAATAGGCCAGTTGTTCCTCGTTCCGAACGGACTTTCGGATCTCGACGACTTGATCGCAGACCGCCGGCGGGAGTTGGAAATCGTGTCGTTCCTGCTTGCCAAGCTCGCTGAGGAGGAGGGAGAGGCGGGCGAGGCGATTTCTGCCCGAGATATTTCTCGGGACGGGCGCAGAACGGAACTCCGTCCGAGTGTAGAAGAGATCGTCAATGCGATTGACGTCATGTCAAGCTTGCACGCCGGTGCCCTGCGGCTGGTCGACCCGGCTGACGACCCGAAATTCGCGACGTACGTTCTCGGGGATGCTCTAGCGGGAGCGAGGCGCCTCCGCGCGCTAGCCGACGCCATCTCACTGTCGACCCAGTGAAGCCCAGTAGGGCCCGCTACGCCTGTGAGTTCAGCTCCTTGAAGGCGAGACTTCAGGCCGATCCCGACAAGGGAACGCTCGCGACTGCGCCGCGAGCCGCATAACCGGCTCCCCAATTACCCACCCTGGTTGGTGCGTGGACCTGAGGCTGACCGGGCGCGGTACAAGCGTGTCCGTACTCGCGGCGGGAGGCCGCCCGATTTGACTTGGGCTGTGAGGCTAGGCCGATCGTTGTGGCGAGCAGTGTGTGTGGGATGTAAACCTCGCGGCGACGTCCGACGTCCCTAGCTCGGATCAATCAAACGCCTAGGGCGGCCGGTGCCGCTCGGCCTCTGAGAACGTGTTTGAGAAGCCTTCATGATCGGCGGCCTGTTGCCGTGACAGCTCCGCTGCCGATGTCCATAGTGGTCGGATGCCGCGCGTGCGTCGCTGCTACCCCTCGGACCTGACCGACGCCCAATGGGCTCTCGTTGAGCCGCTGCTGCCTCCACGGAGCACCAGCGGCCGGCCGGAGAAGCATCCGCGCCGCGACCTGGTGGACGCCATCTTGTATGTGGTGCGGACCGGCTGCTCGTGGCGACAACTGCCAATCGACTTCCCACCGTGGCAGACCGTGTACTGGCACTTCACCCGCTGGGAGGAAGACAAGGTCACCGAGCGACTGCTGGTCGCGCTGCGGCGGCGGGTCCGCGCCGCCCACGGCCGTGCCGAGGAGCCCTCGGCCGGGATCATCGACTCTCAAAGCGTCAAGGGCGCCGACACCGTGCCGGACAAGACCCGCGGCTACGACGCGGGAAAGAAAGTCAACGGCCGCAAGCGGTTCATCGTCACCGACACCCTCGGGCTTCTGCTGGTTGTGTGCGTCATGGCCGCGAGCGTGCAGGACCGCGACGGGGCCAAGACCACCCTGCTGTCGGCGTACCTGCTCACCCCAGTCAGGTTCGTCTACGCCGACGCCGGCTTTGCCGGAGTGCTGGTCGAATGGTGCCAGCGGATCCTGCGCACCACCCTGGAGATCGTGCGTAAGGCCCCTGGCCAGAAAGGGTTCGCGGTGATCGCCCGACGTTGGGTCGTCGAACGCTCGCTTGCGTGGCTGACCGCACACCGGCGGCTGGCCCGAGACTACGAACGCCACCCGGCCACCTCCGAAGCGATGATCCGCTGGGCCGCGATCAACGGCATGGTCCGCCGTCTCACCCGAGGCGGACCCGCTACCCGTCAGCAACGCAGGCGCTGGCCAGACGACGCATGAGATACCTTCCCAACCGCTTTCGGCGCACCCGGGGCTCCTGATCGGTTCTGCGACGCGAGGCTGATGGTCGGCAGATTCACGCCTGCCGGAGCGCGGCCAGCTTCTCCGACGGGAACGGAATTCCGCCCCAGTTCCGCTGGTAGCGATCCAGAGAACCGGCGCGATCGAGGGCCTCTTCCGCCATACGCTGCACCGCAGAGATCAGGCCGGCCACCTCAACGCGGCCTCGCCACCGGCTGACCCCACCGCTCCACCGACGGTCGTCCGAACCGACATCATCGAACTGCACGATCTGGACATACACCTCGTCGGTCGCGCCCGAGAAGATGAACCAGGTACCAGCGGGTTCAGCTTCTAAAAGCGCGACCGTTGCGCTGGATCCCAGCTGGAGATCAAGAGCAGCCTGCAACAGCGAGCCAAGCCCATCCCCAAGGTAGGTGGTGTGAACCGTAAGGTCATCACATCCCACCGCCCAGTGCAGGTCAGCCGATCCCACGTTCTTGACGTCCCAGCGCAGCGACAACACCAGGCCATTCTCCAGACTCGTCATCAAGTCGAGTCGCCGACCCAGGGCTTTGGCTTCTCAAACACGCTCTAAGGGTGCGGAAACATTGCCGGGTGGCGCGTTCTGCGACGTGTCTGCGACGATGCAGCGCGGTGCGGGCGGTTCGGGGGATGAGGGTCAGCGATGCCAGACCGAGCGATGTGCTTCAGCTTCGACGCCGCAACGCGTCTTTGCCGGCCAGCGGAGAGCCCTGCAGAGTTCAGTCTCCTGCCGCTTGACGAGAGCAGCGTCAGGCCGAGCCAGGTCACGGGCGACGTGGTCGACGGCGACGTGTGATGGACTCACAGTCATCCCTTCGCTCCGAGTTCGAGCAGATGTTTCGTGACCTCGCGGTCGACGTGGCCCGCGATGTTCTTGAAAATGCCAGGCCTCACATTGTGAGGTGGGTGAGCGAGCAGGCGATTCCGGCTGTGACTGCGGCGATCCCGGCTGTGGGGTCGGCGGTGGCGTCGGTTGCGACGTCAGCGTGGAGGACCTTGGCCAGCATCGGTAGCGGTGGCGACCAAGCCATCCATGTAGAGGCGACGGTGGGTCCGGTCGAAGCGGTGCGGCCAGTGGAGTCTGCGCCTGCAGAAGCGTCGTACGACGTGGTAGCCGTGCTCAATGCATACCGGGCCGGGATGAGCAAGGCCGAAGCGCGGCGGCGCATCGTCGCAACCTTGGCGGCGAGGCTGTTTGCAGATAAGCAGCTGCAGATGGTTCGTGATGTGCGAAGCGAGGTTGGTAGCAACACGATGGAGTTGGACAGCGCGATGGTGACGCTCACCGAGCAGCAGCTCGGGCAGGGCGTCCAGTTGATGCTTGAAGCGACGCCGTCGTTGCTTTGCGAGCAGTCGTTGAGCGACCTGCGGAATATTCTTGAGACGTAGCTGGCGCCGGAACGGCAACTGAAGGCGACTCGTAGGAGTCGGATCTCGAGTTGGCTTCGCTGATTCCGACTGACGCGCAGGCGCTGATTTGCTTTGTGTCGGCGGTCGTGTGGTGGGGTCAGCGCTGAAATGACTTGCTGAGGCCGGACACCATGGTGAACCGCCCCTGCTGGTAAAGACCGCGAGGCCGCGTGGGCGGTCAAAGCCCGCCTGCTGAACGTCGCCAAGCTAGTAACGCAGCAAGACGCACTCGCTATCTTAAGCCAGAGGAGAGGCGCTGGCTCATCACCTCCAGCGCCTCTCCTGGGCCGGACCGCCGTGATATCTCACAACCGTCTCACGGACGGTTTGGCAAGGGCCGATAGGGCCTGACGTGACACGCACTTCCAACCGGTCATTTACCTGCGGGTCCGACACGAACCGGAACCGTCCGGCAGCCGCTGGTAGACCTGCCTGGGGGTCAAGGGGTCGTCGGTTCGAATCCGGCCGTCCCGACGCATCTGACCAGGGGATATGCCGACGGAGGCATATCCCCTGTGGTTGTTTCAGGGCTGTGTTGTCGCGCTGCTGTCGCATCCACGCACGGATCTTGCAGTGGCGCTCAGGCGGCTCGGGCGTCGGCCGCGTCGAGGGCCGCGCAGGTGGCGCTCACGCCGTCGGCGGCGGCGTCGCGGGTGAGGTGGCCGTAGATGTCGATGGTGGTGGCCACGTTCTTGTGGCGCAGCGTCTTGGACACCACGGCGATGGGCACCCCTTGGTTGATCATGATCGTGGCGGCGATGTGTCGCAGGTCGTGTACCCGAATTGCCGGAAGCCCGGCGTCGGCGGTGAGGTGGCGCAGGTGGTCGAGCACGTACTGCGGCCGTAGGGGTTGGCCATCGGGTCTGGCGAACACGAGGTCGAGATTGTCGTGATGGCGGGCGGTCGCCTGTTGCCGGCATTGGCTGCGGCGTTGCCGCTGCACGCGTCGACGGCGCGGGTGGACAGGGCGACCCAGGCCCGGCTGCCGTGGGTCTTGGGCGCGTTCAACATGCTGCGGCTGTTGTCGACGCTGACCAACGTCCAGCGCACGAATAGTGCCCGCGCATCAAGGTCCACATCGGCCCAGTGCAGGCCCAGAGTCTCGCCTTTGCGCATCCCGGTGCAGACCATCAACTCGAAGAGGTCCGCGAGCGGATCCTCAACGGCGTGGCAGTGCCGCAGGAACGCGCTTGTCTGGCTGGTGCTCCAGCAGGTGAGCTCGGTTTCCGGCGGTCGGGGGATCATGGCGAAACGGGCGGCGTTGTGGGGCAGCCGGTGGTTGCGGCGGGCGTCGTTGAGCGCGCTCGACAGGGTCGTCACGCAGCGGCGCAGGGTGACCGGGCCGCGGCCGGCGGCGAGCTCACGCTGGATGAACTGGGTGACGTGGTCGTGGGTGAGCCGCTCCAAGGGCACGGCGCCGAGCGCGGGGATGAGGTCGTTGTGGATGTAGGCGGTGTAGCGGTTCACGGTGTTCGTCTTGAGGGCCGGGGACTTGGTCTCAAGCCAGCAGGTGAGGTAGCTGGCCACCGTCTCGCTGTCGTCGAGGCTGACACCGGCGCGCTCGCACTCAAGCACATGGGAGTGGGCCGCCGAGGCCGCCGCCTTGGTGGCGAAACCGGTACGGCGCATGGTGCTGCGCTTGTTCAGGCTCGGCAGGTCGACGGCGAACGCCCAGCCGCCGTGCCGCGCCTTGGACAGCTTGGGGCACCGGGGGCCGAGTAGTCGGCCGGTGCTGTCACGACAGGCGCAGCAGCGGTAGACGCGGCCCCGGTTCGGGTTCTGTCTCATGACGTCCTCCTCGGTAGAGGTGAGCTTCTGCCACCTCTACCGTTGCCCCGTTCGGCTGCGACAGCATCGCGACAACCCCGTATGTCCTGCCTGCATGTGACGGTCCTACTTGTCGATCCGTCAAGGATGCGCACTCCCCCTGGCGTGCACGAGTGCCGGGGGAGGAAGTGGTGGGCGATCTGACTCCCGAGCGAGGTTGGATCGATGACGTCCGTGTCACCGAGCACCACCCCGCAGCATCCCCAACCGGGTTGTTGCCCGACCCTGGCCCCGCGCCGAGCAGCACGGCATCTGTCAGCCGTCCATCGCTGCGACGAGCCGCCGGAGGCCGGCGTGTTCTCGGCGGGTCTCGTGGGTGATCCATTCCTTGCCTTCGGCAGCGATGCCCTCTAGCACGTGCAGGGTGCGATCGAGGCCCGAGGCGTCGAGGGAGACCTGGGAGGCGATGCGGTCGTCGTCGCCGAGTTCCGGCATTCCTGGCCATTCACCAGTGATCGTCAGCTCGTCCCGTGGGTTGTTCGTCAGGGTAAGGGAGAGTTTCTTCTCGCCGTTGCGGGCATCGACGACGTGCGCCGCTACGACCGAGTTGTACTGGTAGGTGAGACGCTGCTGATCGCCGAGTTCCATGGTTTCGAAGTCGAGGGTGACCGTGACCTGGCGGACGCCGTCCTTGGTGAGCAGGAAGAGGAGGAGTTTGTATCGGGAGTAGCGCCAGGGTCCCTTGCTGACCCGGGCACGCTTGCACCCGGGCACGGGCGCCTCGATGAAGGCGTGCGCTATGACATCCTGCGGGGCCACGCGGTAGTGCCGCAGCGTGTCCTCGACCAGGATCTTGCGGTCGCAGTCGAGCCATTGCGCCATCTGCGCGTCGGTCGGCTTCGATTCCAACTTGCGTACCCACCTGTCGTACGCCGCGCACCGGTCCTCGTAGTCGCGCCGGACCCGTTCTATGTCGTCTCGGTAGCGGTGGCCCTCGAGAAGGATCGCGAGCCAGCCCTGGATGGCGAGCCGGGCCCCGGCCACGATTCCGGCTGTCGCGATCACCGTCGTGAACGGCGCCTCGACGAGGGCCTGCCACAGCAGCAGCGGCCCGGAAATCACCAGGGCGAACACCGCGGTGCCGAAGGCGGTCCGCGTTGAGGATGGCACTCGGGAGTCCTCGGGATCTGCGGTCAGTTCACCGCTGTGCCATTGCCGTTTGACGTCGCTGGCGAGGAATCTCACGAGCCAGGCGACGCGCTTGGCGTCGACCGATTCTTCCCGGTATAGCTCGACCAGCTCGTTACGGAGGGTCTGCCGGATGCCCGCCGTCTCCGCCAGCCACGTCTCCCGGGCTATGTCCGCCGGCAGGTAACGCCCGAAGTAGCGGTCGAACAAGGAGTCCATCGCTGAGGCGAACCGGTCGGACTGCGTGGGAGCGCGCCGGGATGTGAAGGTGAGACGCTGGCGGGCTACCTGGCGTCGATGTCGAGCGAGCCTGATCGTGAATCCGGCCCGGACCGCGACGACGACGGCTCCAAGAGCCGCCATCAGGTAGCCGGCGGAGCGAAGCCACGAGTGGGCCCAGGCGTGCTGGACCACCGCAAGGCCCGTGACGAGGAGCAGTGCCGAACCGCCGAGGGCGCGTAGATAGTCCGCCGCGTTGGTGCGGATCGGGTGCGGTGGAACCGGCCGGGGAGGAATCGGCTTGGGCTGGAAGAACTTCCAGACCCGCTCCACCCGGTCGTTGGCCGTCCTGTTCCGCCGGGCGGTCGCGAATGTCTTCCGCCAGGTCCAGTCCTGGTGGGGGCCAGCCAGGAAGACCTCGAGGTGGTTGAGGATGCTTTCCTGCAGGGGCGGGTTGAGCGATTCGAACTCCTTGACCACCAGACCGATGGCGGCCGGGTCGGGAGTCTCCGCCGTGGTCTGCGGCAGCGAGTCCAGCAGCGAGCCGACGGCGTTGACGCCCCGAGCCCAGGGATCCTCGGAGTGCTGCGCCGCCCATCGGCGGACGTGTGCCAGTTGCGCGAGTTCCTGGTCCGTCAGGCTCTGCAGGGTACGGCCGCTCAACAGTGCGAGCGCCAGATAGAAGTAGGCGCGTGAGTTCCGGTAGCCCCGGGTGATCGCTTTCCTGATTAGCTCTCTCGCCTCGGGTGGGGCGCTGATCTCCAGGTAGCGGAGGCCGACCTCGAACTGCCGCTCCGGCGGGTCGGCGTCGCTGACGTGGTAGCCGCCCTCGATGTGAACCTCCTGGGCCTGGAAGCCCACCCGGGCGTTGCCGTCCGCGACGTTGGTGAACGTCTTCTCCTGCGGTCCGGCGCTCATGCGAGATCCCGCAGAGCCGCCATGAGCCCCGCGACCCGTGTGGCCAGGTCCGTCCAGTCCAGCAGCAGGCCACGCAGCTTCCGCAGAGCTGTAGTCGCGCGGCTGCGTGCCTCGTCGTCGGCCGGGGGCACGTCGGCGGCGGCGGCGTCCATTTCCTGCTCCGCCGCGCGGTAGGTGACCGCGTCCACGTCGCCTGCCTCATGACACTTACGGAGCGAGGCGCGCAGGTCTGCGAGCTGGTCGTGGAATGTCTCCCCGCCCGCACCGCCCGGCGCGCCGTAGACGGTCGCGTGGTGAACGGTGTGTGCTTGAAATCCGACGTGAGCGTTGCCCTTGGCGACGTTCCTGACGGAGCCGGACATCGACGCATCACCTGCTTCCTTCCGAGGATGGCGAGGGGAGGGGCCATGCTGCGCCCCGAGTTCCTGGGCGAGCGCGAGGGCGAAGGCCGCGGCGTTGGCAGCGGCACGCGGCTGCCAGTTTTCGCCGTCGGTGTGGACCTTGGTCCCGTCGGCACGGTCGCTGATGCCACGGACGACGACGGCCGGCAGAGAGCGGTTTAGGTGGGCGGCCTGGGCGACCCCGGCCGACTCCATCTCCACCGCCAACGCATCGTTGTAGTGGTCACGGAGGCGCGTCGCCTCGGGCGAGGACGCCGAGTCGAGGACTACCTCCCCGGCGGCGATCGGGCCGAACCGCACCTGGGGGACTCCGCCGGCGAGGCCCCGCGCCCAGCCTCGCTCTCGCTCAAGATGCCGGGCGAGCTGATCACAGGCATGGGGGATCTCCCACACGCGAGGCCGGGTGCGGAAAGCGTCGCTCTCGCTGGTGCCGCCGTGATAGGCGTACACGTGGGTGGCCACCACGACGTCGCCGAGGCCGACGGAGGGCCAGAGCGCCCCGGCCACGCCGGCGAAGATGACCGCTTCCGGGTCGAACTCGGTCATGGCGCGCTCGGCGATGACGGCGGAGGGGTGGTTGCCCTTGCCGACAAGGCCGAGAATGATCTCACAGGAGCCTCCGGTCACGGTGCCACGCTCGAAGCGCGTGCCCATCGGATGTACGTGCGGTTCGACTTCCGTGAGACGTTCGCGGACTGCGTTGTACTCGAGGTCCAGTGCGGTGAGCACGACTACGGGTTTAGTCATCTCTCGTCTCCTCCGGCTGCGACGGTCGGGACCGTGCGGATCATGGGCGGGTAGAGGTTCCGGCGCGGACCAGCGCGGTAGACGCGGGCCGGGCGGCCGGTGCCCGTGGCGCGGGGCGGACCGGCGGGGACTACAAAGCCCTTCGTGCCTTGGACCTTGCGGTAGAAGTTGCGGGGATCGAGCGGGGTGCCCCAGACGGCCTCATAGACCTGCTGCAGCTCTGTGAGGGTGAAGACCTCCGGGCAGAAGGCAGTCGCCAAGCCTGTGTGCTCCAGCTTGGAGCGGGCACGCTCCACCCCGTCGACGACGATGCGCAAGTGGTCGAAGGCGAGCGGTACCCGCGCGGCCAGTACATCGTCGACCGGCGTCCACTCAGCGGCTGCGGCGTCGGTTCCAAAGACGGGCTCGGGAAGGCGCGGCACGACAGCGAGGTGGGCGACGGAGACCACGCGTCCACGAGGGTCACGGTCGGGATCGCCGTATGTACCGAGCTGCTCCAGGTGCGGGATGTCGGTGAGCCCCGCCTCTTCCCGCAGCTCCCGACGGGCGGCGCTGAGGATGTCCTCGCGCTCATCGGCGAGGAACCCACCAGGCAGCGCTGCCCGCCCGATGAACGGCTCGATACCGCGCCGCACGAGAAGCAGGCTCAGACGACCACCGCGCAGGGTGAGGATCACAAGGTCGACGGCGAGCAGGATCAGGGGTGGTTCCCAGGTGTCTTCGGGCACTGCTCGACCATAGCTTTTTGTCGATACGACAAAAAGGGGTCGGTCCTGTCGTGAGGCCGACACTTCAAGTAGTGTCTCGATCACCAAGAGGTGCCATAAGTGAGGTGGTACCGCCATACGTGGTGGCGGTGGGATAAGGCTGGCTGAATGCGCCGCATGGCTGGGTAGCCATCTTCACGGATTCGGCGTAGCGCCTTACCACTTGCCGTGGATGGTCAGGGCTGGCACCATGCCGGTCATGATCGAAAGAATCGAGTCCTCCGTCCGCCGGTGAGCGTGACGACCGAGCCTGGATCGCTCGGACCCCAGATCGCCCTGTTCGAATACGCACTGCGACTGCATCAGCAAGATCCGGACTCGCCCCAGCCGCGTGATGGCGAGCCCTACCCGGACGACGAACGCCACCGCTACCGGCGGCAGCGCCCGCAGACCCGGAAAGATCAGCGCCTCCGCGGGGTCGACGTTGCCGCCATCCTCGACGTGCACTTCGGCAAGGCAGATGCGCCACCGAGCGAACTCGCCGACGCGTTCTGCGAGGTTGACGTGCCGATCCATCACAACGAGCACATCGCGGCGGCGGCGCTGCGCGCGCATCGGCAGCGGGTGCGGCAGACCGGCCGGTGGCTGGTGCGGCACAGCCCCGATCGATGCTCAACCACTGTTGGGCTGGCACTGCTCGCTACCGATTGGGCGGAGGAGGACATCCCGCTCATCCAAACCATCGGCCTGCTGTCGCATAGGTTCGGGCCGTTGGCCGCCGAGGCGCTGCGACGTCGGCGAGGAGGCGAAGAGGCGTTGTTGTGGCTGGCCCAGCGTGTTGCCGGTTGGGGACGGGTCTACGTCATCGAGGCGCTCTGCCAGCAGGGGGCATACGCCTCGCGTCGGTGGCTGCTGCGCCACGCCTGCGACGGCGACTACCTCAACGGCTACTTCGCCGGCCGCGTCGCCACTGCAGCTCACCTGCACGAAGCGATCACCGGGACTGAGACCGACGATGACCTGGTCGACCACACCGGTCGACTATTGAAGATAATGGCGGGCTGCGGTGGCATGGGCATGACCCTCGAGCACTATCCGCCGGCGCCCCATGTCCTCGCCGCGCACGTAGCTTGCCTCGACCGGCAGACACCGACCCTGAACAGGTACGTCGACGCCGCGATCATCACCGACCATCTGGCGAACAAGACTCCGCAGCAATCCGGATGCACGCAAGAACAGCGGGATCACCTCGTCCGGCAGTACCTGGCCGTGCTTGATCGACAGAACTGGTGTGACGCCGTTCGCGCCGGACATGATGCGGACAACGACTTCTTCGCCTGGTTCGCCAGCAACCCTGCGGCACGGCTGCATCTGCGAGCGTTCACTGAGATGACGGATAACGATCGATGAACGAGCGTTCGGTGGGGGAGGGTCGCTGGTGCCGTTCTCTAGCGCTTCTCCGCCGCCGGGCCGCCCGTGAAATCTCACGACCGTCTCACGGACGGCCCGCGACGGGCCGGTAGAGCCCGGCCTGCCTCGGACCGTCTCCTGCCGATGAGCTGAGTATTCGGCAGGAGACGGTATGGTCCGGCACCCGCCGGTAGACCTGCTAGTTCACTGGGGGTCAAGGGGTCGTCGGTTCGAATCCGGCCGTCCCGACCGGTTGACCTGGGGAGATGAAGATCATCCCAGGTGACGGCGGTAACATTCGGTAACGGATGATCTTTGTTGACGGTGACGGCGTGGATGGTTGGCCGTTGACGTGCCTGCTGCACAACGCTCTGACCTGCTGCTTCGTCTGCGTCCTGGATGGGGCGGCAGTTTTGCTCTTGATTGCGCGTCAAGCGCTGCAGATGTTGCCAGCTGTCGCTACGTCGGGCGTCTCGACGAGCCAGGAGGCGAGGCAGGATCGTCGGGGCTCCCCGCTCCTGGTCTCCCTGTAAGTCGATCGCGGAAAGGCGAAGCAACCTGCCAGCGCGTCGGCGGAGAGGTCGACGCCGGCTTGGCTCGGGCGGCTACCTCCTGGGCAGTTCGATGATGCCGTGTCGGCTTGGTCGAGGATGGGCGGCTGTACAGCGGTGTGGCCAGGCCCCGTCGGTAGTGGCGGAGTTCGACGTAGACCGTGTAGCCCGTGATCCAGGTGTCCTGGAGGACAGCGGACCGTCCAGTACTGCACAGCCGGCGCAGCACCGTCAGCGTCCGTTCGATGGCCGCCGCCGTTGCTGTACAGGAGTAGCCCTTACTCGAAGGTCCCGGCTGGCCGGGGTGTTCCCTGCGGCTGCGCCGGCACTTGGTACAGGTGCAGGCGCACCTGAGACGGGAGCGACACCCGGCCAGGCCGTGGTAAGAGGTTAGGATCCCTGGCCTCGATGGCCATTGACGTATGACCAATCCTGGTTGCATCCGGAGGCGGCCGCTCCGGCCGACACGATCTCCCCGTAAGGCCAAGCCGTGGGCGCAGGTGGTGGTGACCAGTCACGATGCGTCTTGGGCCGGCCGAAGATCAGGCTTCTCCGTTAGGTGCCCTCGGCGGGATGATGATGCGTAGGTGCAGGCCTTGCGGGGCCGGACAGCCGAAGACTCGAGCGCGTTGGTCGAGCAGGTCGCGGAGCCGCTGGCTGCGCAGGGTCGACTGAACCAACTGCCGCAACCGGTCGCCGATCCGGTCCAGCCGGCTGTCTCGTTCCAGTTTCGTCATCAGTGCTCGCACCCTCTCCAACTTCGCGGTAGGAGCGGTCGCAAACCGGGCGACGGGCACGTAGCGGGGCACCGGCAAGACCAATACCTTCAGTTCTTTATAGGTGGGCCGCAGGACCATTCGGGGCCGAGATGGCATGACGCGTCGGCGTTCGCAGTACCGACCGTGCGGAAGGGTCGCCCGTCGTCGTCGATGACGTAGATCCCGCTGCGGCCTTCCGACGTCCACCGCAGCCTGATCCGCCAGGAACAGTCGCAACGCGAGGTGCCCGCGTCGACCTCGAACGACTCGGGATCGGTGCGGGACACCTGGTAGGGGAATCGGATGGGCCGGCGTTCCGCCTGTGGAGCGGCGCGCCCGCCTCCGACTCGTTGAATTGCGCAGTTAGCCGGGGTGGGACGGCGTCGAGGTCGACGTGCACCCAGCGGTACGCCACACCAGAGCCGCAGACCCAACTGACGTGAGTGCCGTGCGGCGCGGCCTCCCGGCGGACGACGTCAATATCCATGCCGAGCAGCGTCACCACCGCGTCCGATCGGCCCTGCACGGTGAAGGTGACCCGGACCGTACCGACGGGACCCCGTGTACGAGGTGTTGCTCGGCAGACTCCGGGCCGCAGGCCAGTTGGACATGTCGCGGGCGGTGATCGACGGCTCCCACATCCGGGCGCTCAAGGGCGGCCCAAAACCGGTCCGAGCCCGGTCGACCGCCGCAAGCCAGGCTCGAAACACCACGTCATCACCGACGCGGGCGGCATCCCCCTCGCCACGGCGCTGACCGGCGGCAACCGCCACGACGTCACCCAACTCATGCCCCTGGTCGACAAGGTCCCCCGCATCAAGGATCCGCGGCCGGCCCCGGCAGCGACCCGACCGCATCTACGCCGATCGCGGCTACGACTACGACTGCTACCGCCGCGACCTCCGGGCCAAGGGCATTACCCCGGTCATCGCCCGACGCGGCACCGGCCACGGCTCCGGACTCGGCACCCGACGTTGGGTCGTCGAACAGACCATCGCCCTGCTGCACTGGCGCCGTTGCGTTGTGGGATCGGCAGACGTGTCGAACCCTTCTCGGGTTCGAGGTCAGATCGCCTGGGCGAGTTCGGTAAACGCTGCGGCGACCCGTGTAGCCGGCGGGGCGTCGACGGCGAGTTCGTAGTGTCCGCGGCGGAGGTTCTGCATGAACGCGTGCCCAGCGATGATCACCTGTGCCGTCTTGTCCGTCCGTAGACCGCGCATCGGTCTCAACCGGTGTTTCAGCTGGCTGTGATCAGCCTCGATCGGATTGTTGGCGTACCGCTCGACGTGGTGCCACGCCTGCGGGATCAGCTCATCCAGGACGCCGGGGTAGACCGCTGCGGCGTCGGTGACCACCTCCGCGGGTGTCACCTTCAACGTCGACAGCGCCCGGCGGAAGAACCGCCGGGCCGCGTCGGCGTCGCGACGTGCCGAGACCAGCACGTCGATGACCTGCCCGTACTGGTCGACTGCCCGGTACACGTAGCGCCATACCCCGTTGACCTTGACGTAGGTCTCGTCGACGAGCCACCTGTCGCTTGGCGAGTGGCGGCAGAACCGGGCGGCGTCGGCCAGCAGCGGCGTGAACCGCTGCACCCACCGGTAGACGGTGACGTGATCGACCTCGACGCCACGTTCGACCAGCAGTTCCTCAACGTCGCGATACGAGAGGTTGAAGCGCAGATACCAGCGGACCGCGACGACGATCACCTCCGCAGGGAAACGGAACCCGACGAACGCCGACTTCGGAGGCAGCCACGGGCCGGGACGGGTCGATGACTTCACTGCTCAAGCCTGCCTCGATCTTGCCAACGCTCAATGCAACAGTGCCCGTTCCCGCGCCTCGTAGCAGGGCATGGAACCCGCCATGCCCGGAAGGCCTCGACAAAACCGCATGGAAGATCGTCATCCGGGAGGCCCCCGGATTGATCGGCGTAGGGAGACGACTTTTTCCCTTTGCCGACGCCCCCAGCATCAAGACGTGGATCCCGAAGGGAATCGGCCACAACGCTTGACTGTGCCGGGTAGTTCAAGAGCATCGTCGTGCGCAGTTTCGCCGGCTGACCGGTCGCCGGCCTACGACGTGCGGCGCCGTAGGACGAACGCCCCGCCCGAAACGCCGGGCCCGCGGCGGCCGGGTGGCCGGGGGAGTTGACGGCCACCCGGAAGGGGGATATCGGAAGAGCGGCGTGGAGGG
>NZ_JBEXHY010000056.1:0-34217 GCF_040608295.1 Micromonospora sp. NPDC005197
CACCGCGCGGTCGTCCCGGCTGCCGGCGGCACGGGCAGCGGAGCCGACGGCCCAGCCGACCGCCGCGCCGACCAGCGCTGCCCCGATCAGGAGCGTCCACGGCAGCGCCGGCTGGCGCCCGGCGAGCGCGTCAAAGGCGCGCGAGGCCCGACGCCGGGCCTCCTCCGCCGCGGAGCCGACCAGGTCACCCGCCCCGTCGGCGAGCTCGCCGCTGCTGCGACGGGCCGAACGGGCGGTGTCCCGGACACTGTCGCCTGCGGAGCTGACGGCGGAGAGCAGGTGCTCCCACGCCTGGTCCGCGATCCGCTCCGGCTTGCTGCGCCGGTCCAGCAGGTTGGTTCCGAACATCGTGGTTACCTCCTCGGGTGCCGAAGCCGCCGGCCACTTCGGACTTCGGCGTCTGTCCAGCGCGGCAGGGTTTCGCTGATTCCGCAGTGCCCCGGGCCGGTCGGCCGCAAACCCGGTCGGCCGCGGCTCACCCGCCCCCTCAGCGCACCGCCACCACGGCCGCACCGCGGGCGAAGTCGTCGTCATCGTCGTCGTCATCGTCGTCCCCGCCGCCGAAACCGCAGGCCAGTACGAGGGCGAGCAGTACGCCGACTCCGGCCAGCCCGGCCAGTCGCTTGATCATCGAAGGTCCTCTCCGCCGCGGTGGGTGTCCCGGGGCTGATGCTAGGTGGCGTCGGCAACCGCCCGGCCGGCTCGGACCGGACGCGACCGGGCGACCGTGGCGCGACACGCCGGTCCCAGGCGGGGCCGGCGTACGGGATGGGTTGGTTGTCGGGCGTGTCGGGTCACGCCCGTTACCCTGGTCCGGCGACGCGTCGGTTCCGACCGATCGTGGAGTGGTCAGATAACGAAAAGTATTGGTTGATCAGATACCGAAAAGTGGGGATATGGGCGACTTTGTTCGCCCGGATCCGTGAATTGCTCATCCCGAGGGGTGGCGACCGAGGCCGTCGGAGGAATACTCTCGGTCGCGGCCCGCGTACTGATGAGACGCCCGGGGGACGGGCGGGTGGAGGTGCTCGCGTGAGCCTGTCGATCGTGAAGTCGGTCCTGTCCGGTGGTGTCGTGGAGATCGCCCCCCGGGGCGAGATCGACGTCGACACAGCGTACGAGGTGCGTGAGGCGATTGCGGAGGTGCTGGCCAAGAGCCGTCCGGTCCGCATCGAGCTGAACATGAGGCTGGTCACCTTCATCGACTCGGTCGGCATCAGCGCCATGGTCGCCGGCTTCCAGACCGCCGAGGTCAGCGGCGTCAAGCTGGTGGTCACCGAGCCGAGCCGGTTCGTGCACCGTCAGCTCTGGGTGACCGGTCTGCTCGGTCTCTTCGGCGCACCGGAGCCCTACTTCGCCGGGGCCGCCACCCCCGAGGTGCTTCCGGGCGCTTGAGCGCCCTCCGTCAAGGCTGCTCGTCCAGACCGGTCAGGTCCACGTCGGTCACCTCGGTGACCGCTCGGATGGCCGTCACCGACGCGTACCCGGCGGCCAGCAACGCCAGGTCCGTGCCGGGCTGCGCGGCCTGGCCGGGCTCCTCCAGCGCGGTACGCACGAAGCCGTGCCCCGACTCGGCCACCGTCATCTGCACCTGACCGAAGCTGGCCAGGGAGCCGCGACGTACCCCGCGCAGCCGTCCGTGCGGCAGGTCGGGGGCGTTGACGTTGAGCACGCTCTCCGGCGGCGCGGCGGTCAGCCGGGGGAGCAGGTCCAGGGCGACCCGCGCGGCGGTGACCCAGTGCCGTTCGGCGTCGCGTACGCGGGCTGCGGCGTCCACCGCGGCCCCGCCGCTGCCGGCCGTCGCCTCGCCCGCGGAGAGCACGTCCAGTGAGACGGCCATGGCCCGGCACCCGTTCGAGGCGGCGGTGAAGGCGGCGCCCACCGTGCCGGAGTGCAGCACGGCGCGGCCGGCGTTGGCACCCCGGTTGATCCCCGACAGCACCACCGACGGCGGCGGGCCGAACGCGCCGTGCAGCGCGATCAGCGTGATGAAACCGGGCGAGCCGGCGACCCCGTACGCCGGCACGCCCGCCAGGTCGGGCAGCGGGTGGTCGTGCACCACCACCCGCCCGTCCCGTTCCACCGCGCTCATCGCGGCGCTGGTGCCGCTGGCCTCCTCCATCGGCGCGGCGACCACCACGTCCAGGCCCCGCTGGGCGGCGGCCACGGCCAACGCCTGGATGCCCGGCGCGGCGATCCCGTCGTCGTTGGTCACGAGCACCCGCAGCGTCATCGCTCGACCGCCCGGTCGGCCAACTCGTCGGGGGTGGTCCGCTCCTGTTGCCGACTGTCCGCCGGGACGAGCCGGACCCGCTCCACCAGCCCGGTGATCGAGTCCAACCGTCCGGTGCCCAGCCCGTGCCGGGTCACGTTCAGTGCGCCGGCCGCGGCGCCGGTACGGATGGCCGTCCGGATGTCGCCACCACGGGCGATCACGGCCGCCACGCCGGCGGTCATCGAGTCGCCCGCGCCGCGCGGATCGGCGGCCTCCAGCCGGGGCATCTCCACCTCGAAGAGCTCCCCGTCGATGAGCGCCAGCGCCGGCTGGTCGGCTCGGCTCACCACCACCGTCTCGGCGCCGGCGGCGTGCAGGTCGTACATCGCCCGGGTCAGCTCGGCGCCGTCCCCACTGCGGGCGCGACCGTCCCGGATCAGCTCCTCGTGACTCACCTTCAGGAAGAACACACCGCCGTCCAGTACGGCGCCCAGGTGGTCACCGGACAGATCAGCCACCACCCGGCTGCCGTTGGCGCCGAGGTCTGCGGCGAAGCGGCGGTACAGGTCGGCCGGGACGAGCCACGGCGCATTCGGGCCACTGAGGACGCTCACGTCGGCGCGCAGTCCCTCGCCGAGCGCCAGGTTGTACAACTCGTCCAGCTCGTGGCGGCTCAGTCGGTCCCCGGGCACGTCCACGACCTCCTGTCGGGACCCGCCCCGCCGGTCGTGCACGTACCCGCCGCTGCCGGAGTCGCGCATCACCACCTTCAGGTCCACCCCCTCGCTGACCAGCAGCGGCTCCAGCACCTGACCGACCTCGCCACCGAGCGCGGCGCAGAGCACCACGTCGACCCCGAGCGACAGCACCATGCGGGCCTGCCAGACGCCCTGGCCGCCGGGGTGCAGGTGCAGTTCGGGCTGGTCGTTCGGCTGATCCACGGTCACCGTCAGTTGCGGGGTGGGCGCGAAGACCATCACGTGCCCGCTCACCGGTCGTCACCGAACATGTGTCCACCCTCCGTCACAACCGGTGATTTCCCATCAGCCGACCGTAATGGGAATGCTGCGCGAATACCGGGACAACGGACGGTGTCCGTCCGGGCGTTGCCAGCCTGAGCCGCGTACGGGACGATCGTGCGACCAGCGACGTCGGGAGACTGTGTGCTCAGCAGCGACAGCTTCAGCTACACCGTCCAGGCCCGCTGCTCACTCGCCGAGGCGGCGGCGTTGTTGAGCGACCTGACCCGCCAGGGCGAACTGCACCCCCTGATCGTCCGGGTCCGCCGGGTGCCGCCCCGTCCGGGCGCCCGAGCCAGCTACACGATCAACGACAGGCTGGCGGTGGGGCCGTTGCGCTTCCGCACCACCTACCAGGCGGACGTGCTGATCAGCGAACCTGACGAGATCGTCACGGTGGCCCGCCAGTGGCCGGCCACCACCGTCCGCAACCACACCCGGTTGCGCGCCGAGCCGGACGGCCTGGTCCGGATCGACGTCGACATCACCCTGCGCGCGCCGACGCCCCTGTTCCGGTACGCCTTCCAACAGGCCCGCGCCGCCCACCTCGCCCTGGCCACCCGCCTCGGTGCGGCCCTCGACCGCCCCGCGTCATGATCGTGCCTCGCCGATCATGGAGTTGTGGTGGGCCACAAAACGCCCATACAACGCCAAGGCAGGCACCACAACTCCATGATCGCCGGGCCATCCAGCACGGGTTGGCCGGCCGGAGCCCTAACGCAACACTGTTGACTTCCGTGTTGTTGCGCGATCTTGTGGCGCGTTGCGTGCCGGGCTCGCGGCGGCGGAGGTATGGCGTGCGCCGGTGGGTCGGGCGGGTCGGCGGCCCCAGGGCTTGTACGTGGAGAGCACGGTCGCGATGATCATGAGGCTGGTCGACACCGCGGGCGCGATCACCAGGTCGGCGCGATCCCGGGCGGGGAGGGCGGCGCCCAGCGCGCTCGCGTGCCGCAGGTTCGGGGTGAGCAGGAACAGCACCAGCCCGACCATCACCGTGGTGATCACGAGCTTGACCAGCACCCACCGGTAGCGCACCAGGCCCCAGGGGGTGAGCAGCGCGCTGGCGACGCCGACGAGCCAGACGAGCACGCTCAGCGGCGCGAACAGCACCGTGCCGACGAGCCCGGCGACCGGATAGACCACGGCCGGGTCGGCGCCGCGCTGTGCCGCGATGCCGAGGGTGAGCAGCACCAGGTCGGCCCCGAGCCAACCGAGCGAGGTGATGAGGTGCAGGGTGAGCAGCGCCTTGCGGGTGGCGGGTGGGATTCGCGGCATACCCGACATGCTGCCGGCCCGGCCCGGCCGGGTCGTCCGATCACCGGCGGCGTCCGGGGTACGTCCGCTGACGTACCCGGGGCCGGCGCACCCGCTCGACGGTGCGCCGGCCACCGGTGGGGTCAGTACACCGACAGGTGTACGTGGTTGGTGTGTTCGCTGGAGGGGTCGCCGTTCCCCCCGCTGTACGACTTCCACCCGCTGCTGGGCAGCCAGATCTGCCTGTACCAGATCACGTAGAGCACGGCGAGCCGGTCGGAGTTGCGGATGAAGTACGCGGCCAGGTTGTTGCCGTACGTCTTGTCGCCGCCGGTGGCGTCCCCGCCGAAGCCGCCCTTCTGGGCGGCGAAGTCGCAGGCCCGGCCCTTCGGGTGTTCGCCGGAGCCGCCCGAGCGGTGACAGGAGACGTACCGGGTGAAGCCGGCGGCCTTCGCCTGGTTGAGGGCGTGCAGGGTGCGGGGGGTGATGCAGCCGCTGGCCGGGGTGGGGTCGTTGACGCTGCACGACTCGGAGGGCCAGGAGCCGTCGGAGTTGCGTGGCGCGGGCTGGGCGTTGGCGGTGGAGGTGCCCCGGTTGGAACTGGTGTCGGCAGCGGTGGTGCGCGGCTTGCTGGTGGCGACCGCCAGGGCCCGTTCGGCCTGTTCCTTGCGCTTGGCCATCACCTCGACCTGCTTGCGCTGCTCGCGGATCTCGCCGTCCAGGGCGGTGCGGGTGCGGTTGGCCTCGTCCCGGGTGGCGTGCAGGTCGCGCAGCACCCGGTCCTCGTTGGCGGCCACCACGTCCAGCGCGGCCGCCCGGTCCATGAAGCCCTCGGGGGTGTTGGTGTTGAGCAACGCCGAGACGGTGCTGAGCCGGCCGGTGCGGTACGCCACGCCGGCGATCTCGCCGACCTTGCCGTTGCGCACGGTCATCTCGGCCTCGGTGGTCTTCAGCTTGGCCGCGAGTTGCTGCTGGCGCTTGACGGAGGTGTCCAGGGCGCGCTTCGCGTCCAGGTAGCCCTTGCTGGCGGCCTCCAGTTGGGCCCGCAGCGCGGGGGTGCCGCCCTCCTCGTCGCCGTCGGGCGCCGCGGCGGCCCGCAGGCCGCCGGGGGGAGCGGCGGTGGCGGCGCCCACCGGTAGGGCGACGCCGAGGGTGACCATCATGACGATCAGTGCCGCGAGTCGGGCGGCGGGTGGTCGTGCTGGTGCCACTACGCATGTCCTTCCGTCAGCCGCCGACCGGGTTAGCTGACGGGTTCGGGACGGAAGATCCCTACCGCTGACGCGGATGCACCCCAGGAACGTGGTTCCCCGGTTCGCCCTCTCGGGTGATTAGGCGGCGGCCGCCACCGGCGCCGGGAGGGCGCCGCCGGGTGGTGGCCGGGGACGAGCCTACCGGGGCAGGTGGGACGTGTGCAGTCGATGTGACGGAAGGTGTCTGCGCCGCCACCGAAGATGACCGCAAAACGGTCTTTTCGTCAGATATGTGCTCACCACTCGATCGAACCGCAGGCGCCCGTGGCGGACCCGGGCTCGATCTGCAGCGTGGCGTGCTCGATGCGGAAGTCCTCCCGCAGGGCGGTACGCGCCGCGGTGAGCACCGTGCCGACCTCCCCGCCGGGCGCCATGATCAGGTGTGCGGAGGCCACCTCCATGCCCGAGGTGAGCGTCCAGACGTGCAGGTCGTGCACCTCCACCACGCCGGGCACCGCGGCCAGTCGGTCGTGCACGGCGGTGACCTGGAGGTGTTCCGGGGCGGCCTGCACCAGGATGCGGACGGCCGCGCGCCCCAGCCGCCAGGTGCGCGGCAGGATGAACACGCCGATGGCGACCGCGACCAACGGGTCGGCCCACCACCACTCGGTGACCGCGATGAGCAGCGCCGCGCCGATCACGCCGAGCGAGCCGAGCAGGTCGCCGAGCACCTCCAGGTAGGCGCCCTGGAGGTTGATGCTCTCCCGGGCGCCGGCGCGCAGCAGCGCGAACGCGATCACGTTCGCGAGCAGGCCGAGGACGGCCACCGCGAGCATCGGGCCGGTCAGCACCTGGTGCGGGTCGCCGAACCGGCCGATCGCCTCGATCACCACGTAGACCGCCACGCCGGAGAGCAGGACGGCGTTGGCCAGGGCGGCGAGCACCTCGAGGCGGTAGAGCCCGAAGGTGCGCTGCGGGTCGCCGGTGGCCCGCCGGGTGGCGGTGATCGCGGCGAGCGCCATCCCGATGCCCAGCACGTCGGTGAACATGTGCCCGGCGTCGGAGAGCAGGGCGAGCGAGCCGGTGTGGAAGGCGGCCACACCCTCGACCACCATCAGCGTCGCGAGCAGCCCGAACGCGGCCCAGAGTCGGCCCCGGTGCTGGTGGGCGGCGTTGGTGACCGACCCGTGGTGGTGGTCATGACCTGCTCCCACGAAATCCACCCTCCGTCGCCACCCGGGACCCGGTCAAATGTATGCTCACATCGCTATGTATGCAAGTGTACGGGCCGGCCCACCCTTCGACACCGCAACCCGCAGGTCAGCCGGTCGGGTCGATGGTGGTGAGCCGCTGGGTGGCCCGGGAGAGCGCCACGTAGAGCGTGCGTACGCCGGAGCCCGGATCGGCCCGGATCTCGCTCGGGGCGACCAGCACCACCCCGTCGTACTCCATGCCCTTCGCCTCCAGGCTGGTCACCACCTGCAGCCGCGCCGCGCCGAGTGAGCCGAGCCAACCGGCGACCTCGTCGCGGCGGGTGACCGGCGTGATCACCCCGACCGTGCCGTCCACCTCGGCCAGCAGGCCGGTGGCCGCCTCCACGACCGCGGTCTCCAGCCCGGCGGGCGGCACCACCAGCTCGACGGGGTCGATCCCGGTGGAGCGGACGGCGGTCGGCAGCGACAGGTCTGGGTAGAGCCGGCGGATCTCCGCCGCCGCCACCGCGAAGATCTCGGCCGAGTTGCGGTAGTTGGTGGTGAGCGTGAAATCGTGCCGCTTGCGCCGGCCCAGCGCCTGGTCCCGGGCGTGGGTCAGCTCCTGGGGATCACCGGTCCACGCGGTCTGCGCCGGGTCGCCCACGACGGTCCAGGAGGCCAGACGGCCGCGCCGTCCGACCATCCGCCACTGCATCGGCGAGACGTCCTGCGCCTCGTCCACCACCACATGCGCGTACTCCCGGTAGTCCTCCGGACGCTCCCGGGCCGCCGCGCGGGCGGCCCGCTGCCGGTCGCTGGCGGTGCTCAGCTCGCGCACGCCGCCGGCGAGTTGGAACGGGTCACGGCGGGCCCGCGCCGGCTGCATGGGCTTGCCGAGCAGCGCGTCCAACTCGTCCAATAACGCCACGTCCGCGATGGTCAGGCCCGCGGTGTCCAGATTCTGGTACGCGGCGGTGAGCAGCCTGATCTCCGCGCCGGAGAGGATGCCGCCGGCGTACCGACGCAGCCGATCCGGGCGGGCCAGCCAGCCGAGCACGTGTCGGGGGTGCAGGCGCGGCCACCACGCCTTGAGGAACTCCCGGAACTCCGGCCGCTCGGCGATCTCGCCCTCGAAGGCCCGGTGCTCGGGCAGCCGGGTGATGCCCACCGCCCGGGCCTGCGCCCAGAGCGCGGCGAACACCCCGTCGAAGCCGGCCCGGCGTGCCTCGTTGCGCCGGGCGCCACGGTGCAGCGCGCGGTCCCGGATCCGGTCCAGCTCGGCCCGGTCCAGCCGCAGCAGCGTGCCCCGGTAGAGCAGCCGCAGCTCACCCGGGCCGCCCGGCACCGCGTCGCGGGCTGCGCGCTCCAGCACCCGGCGCATCCGCAGCGAGCCCTTCACCGCCGCCACCTCGGGCGGGTCGGCGCGGGTGGCGGTCATTCCCGGAAAGAGGCTGCCCAGCGAGTGCAGGGTCGCCGTGTCTTCACCGAGCGAGGGCAGCACCGAGGCGATGTACTCGACGAAGACGGTGGACGGCCCGACCACCAGGATGCCCCCGCCGGCGTACCGGCTGCGGTCGGAGTAGAGCAGGAAGGCCGCCCGGTGCAGGGCGACCGCCGTCTTGCCGGTGCCCGGACCGCCCGCCACGATCGTCACCCCGGAACCGGGCGACCGGATGGCCTCGTCCTGCTCCCGCTGGATCGTCGCCACGATGTCGCGCATGCCCCGACCGGTGGCGCGGGACAGGGTGGCCAGCAACGCGCCGTCACCGACCACAGTCATCCCCTCCGGCGCGGCGGTCGGGTCCAGCAGGTCGTCCTCGATCCGGGTGACCCGCTCGGCGCGCGAGGAGATGGTGCGGCGACGCACCACGCCCAGCGGCTGCGCCGGGGTGGCCTGGTAGAACGCGGAGGCGGCCGGCGCGCGCCAGTCGACGACCAGCGTGGTGGCGTCCTCGTCGCGGATGCCGAGCCGCCCGACGTGCAGCACCTGCCGGTCGCGCAGGTCCAGACGGCCGAAGACCAGCCCCTCGTGCTCGGCGTCGAGGGTGTGCCGTCGCTGCGCGGCGTGGAAGACCATCGCGTCGCGCTCGACCAGCGCGCCGAACGTGCCGACCCGGGCCATCCGGTAGCCGTCCCGTTCGGCCCGAACCGCGGACTGGCGCAGCTCGGCCAGTCGGGCGTACACCCGGTCGAGGTGCCGTTGCTCGACGGCGATCTCCTGCTCCAGGGCGGTCTGGTCGGTCAACGCACGCTCCTTCGATGTCGCCGGCAGACGGCGCGAACCGCGCGGGCCAACCGCAGAAGGGTACGGCCCCGGGCCCGGGGCTTCGCGCCCGAGGTGCGGGAACGTGCTCAGCGACCCGTCCCGGTCGCGCTCGCGTCGTGCCCGTCGCGCGCCGGCGCGGCGAGCACCCGACGCAGTACGCCGGTCAGCGCGGCGTTCACCTCGTCCGGGCGCTCCATCATCAGCATGTGTCCGGCACCCGGACAGACGGTCAGCTCGGTGGCCGGCAGGGCGGCGGCGATCGACTCGGCGCACGGCGGTGGGGTCAGCCGGTCCCGGTCACCGACCAGGGCGGCGGCCGGCAGGTGGGCCAGCGCGGTGAGGGTGTCCAGCCGGCGCTGGGCGCCGATCGAGGCGCGGAAGCCGCCGATCGAGCGCAGCGAGGCGCGGGCCACCGCCGAGGTCACCAGCCGAATGTCGGAGGGATCACAGCGGTCGCCGAAGAGCATCCACCGGATGCTCGGTTGCAACGCGTTCAGCAGCGCCCGGGGCGCGCGCCACGAACCGCACCGGGCCAGGACACCGGCGCCCGTCGTCTCGGCGAGCCGGATCAGCCGGGCGATGCGCGGCGAGAGCCCGTAGACGGTGTGCGTGTGCCCCTCGGCGGTGGTCGAGACGAAGACCAGGCCGGCCGTACGGGCGGCGAAGTGGCCGGGGTGGCGGTGCGCGTACTCCATGATCGTCATTCCGCCCATCGAGTGCCCGACCAGGACCACCCGACCGGTCGGCGCGACCGCGTCGAGGACGGCGGCCAGATCGTCGCCGAGCTGGGCCAGGGTGGCCGTGGGCAACGCCATGCAGCTGGACCGGCCGTGGCCGCGCGCGTCGTAGGTGACCACCCGCACCGCGTCGCCGGCCGAGGCGGTCAGCGCGTCCACCTGCCGGTGCCAGCTGCGCCCGTCCAGCGTCCAGCCGTGCAGCAGGACGGCCGTGACCGGGGCGTCCGCAGGCCCCGTGACCTCCACGTGCAGCCGTACGCCGTCGGGCATACCGACCTCGAACCGCTCCGGCATCGCCACCTCCCCGGGCCGCCCCGGCCTCATCAGCACCGGGATACCCGGCGGTAACACCGGCTACCCGCCGAGACGCCACGCCAATCGCGCCGGGCGAACATTCCCGACCCCGCCCGTGACCGTCGGCGGCGAGCCAAGCTGAACGGCATGGAGGTGGCGGGACAGGGGCGGCAGGCCGGGGGTACGCCCCGCGCCGCGCTCGCCGAGCTGCTCGCCGGCAACCGGCGGTTCGTCAGCGGCCAACCCGTGCACGGCCACGACGTCACCGCCGCGGCGGCGGCCGCCTCCGGGGACCAGCAGCCGTACGCGGTGGTGCTCGGCTGCATCGACTCGCGGGTGCCGCTGGAGGCGATCTTCGACCAGACCTTCGGTGCGATCTGCGTGATCCGTACCGGTGGGCACGTGCTCGACCGCGCGGTGTGCGGCTCCATCGAGTACGTGGTCGGTCAGCTCGGCGTGCCGCTGGTGCTGGTGCTCGGACACGAGCGGTGCGGGGCGGTGGGAGCGACGGTGGACGCGCTGCGATCGGGGGAGCGGCCCGGCGGCTCGCTCGCTCACCTGGTCGACGAGATCGCCCCGGCGGTCACCGAGGCCGGGCTCGACGACCCGGCGGTGCATCCCCAGGCGATCCGCCGGCACGTCCGGCGTACGGTCCACGCGCTGCGCGCGGACGACCTGCTGGCCGGGCCGGTCGCGGCTGGTCGGGTGGCGGTGGTGGGCGGCCTCTACGACCTGAGCACCGGCGAGGTCGCCCTGCTCGACCCGACCTGAACACGCCGGACGCGAAACCGCCCGCCGGGAACTCCCGGCGGGCGGTCTGCTGGTGCTGCGGTGGGGGAGGGCTCAGCCCTCGAAGACACCGGCCGCGACCAGGCGCTTCTCGGTGGCCTCCCAGCCGTCGTTCGGGTGAACGGCAGCCAGGTTGTTGATCTCCGCCCGGATCTTGGCGGCGTGGCCGGCGGCGGCCAGCACCCGGATCTCCTCGACGAAGGCGTCGGAGTCGGTGCGCAGGTGCGCGGTCTTGCCGTTGGTCAGGTTGCGCACGTAGGCGTGCTTGCCGCCGTTGAGCGGGATGAGGTACTTGAACTCGCCCAGCACGCTGAGGGCGCCACCCTGGCCAGCCTGGCCGGCCCGGACGGACGCGCGCGCGGTCTTAGAGGTGTTGCTCGCCACGGAGGTACTCCTTGCAAGACGTACGGGAGGACTGGACGTCCGGGGGCTGTGTGCGGGTGACACTGAGTCGGCCCGCGAAGGTGTAACGCGGCAGAAGCCGCCGATGGAACTGTACAGGACCACGACATCAGGCTGGTCGTCGCGGTGTCCTGAGAGGCAACGGAGACCACCCGTCCGGCTATTCCGGCAGGCGTTTTTTCCGATTCCCTGGCGCACCATCCGTCACAGGAGTCATCATGTGTTGCAGCAACCACTCCGGTGGACGAGGTCGTAGGGGAAGACGCACCTCGCTCTCCGGGAGGTCACCGTGCCAACGCGTGGCGTCGTATACGTCCACTCGACCCCGCTCGCCGTGTGCTCGCACGTCGAGTGGGCGATCGCGCGCGTCCTAGCCGCGCCGGTCAACCTGCAGTGGACGGCTCAGCCCGTCGATCCCGGCGCCCGCCGGGCCGAGTGCGGGTGGACCGGCCGTCCGGGGACGGGCGCCGAGCTGGCTGCTGCCCTCCGGCAGTGGCCCATGATCCGTTTCGAGGTCACCGAGGAGCCGAGTCCCGGCGCCGACGGTGAGCGCTTCATGTACGTGCCCGCCCGTGGCCTCTTCCGGGCCACGGTCGGGGCGGCCGGCGACATCCAACTCGGCGAGGACCGGCTGCGGGCGCTGATGGCCTCCGCCCGGGCCCCCGAGGCGCTGTCGCACGCCCTCGACAAGGCACTCGGCACCGCGTGGGACGCTGACCTGGAGCCCTACCGGTACGCCGGTGACGGGGCGCCGGTGACGTTGCTCACCCGGGTCGGCTGACCTCCGCCACCGCCCCGCTGGCCAGACGCTCCCGGGCGCTGCGACCGGTAAGGTCAAGTTGCCCCGATAAGGGGGAACCTGGTGGGATGGGCGGGTGCCGATTCGCCCGCGACACGCCGGTGTCGCCGTCGCCGCCCTGACCGCCCTGCTCGTCTCCGGCTGCTCCGGCGCCCCGGACCGGCCCGACCCGACGCCCGGTCCGACCGGCGTCTCGGCGGCCCCGAGCGCTCCCGCAGCGACCCCGGCCGACGATCCGGCCGCGCGGGCCGCCGCCCTCGTCGCGACGCTCTCCGACGAGGACCTGGTCGGGCAGGTGCTGATGCCGTACGCGTACGGCGACTCGGCCACGAAGGTCTCGACCGGCTCCGTGGCCGGCAACCAGGCCCTCGCCGGCGTCGACACCCCCGCCGAGATGATCGCCAAGTACCGGCTCGGCGGGCTGATCCTGGTCGGCTTCAGCGCCGACGACCCGACCAAGGGCAACCAGGAGACCACCAACGTCGACAACCCCAAGCAGGTCCACGAGCTGACCACCGGGCTGCGGGGCGCCGCCGGACGGCTGGCCGCCGGCCCGGCGCCCTTTCTGATCGGCACCGACCAGGAGTACGGCGTCGTCACCCGGATCACCGACGGGGTCACCATCCTGCCCACCGCGCTCGCCGCCGGTGCGGCCGGCGACCCGAAGCTGACCGAGGCCGCCTGGCGGGCCGCCGGCGCCGAACTCGCCGCGCTGGGCATCAACGTCGACTTCGCCCCGGTGGCCGACGTGCTGGCCACCCGCAGCACGGTGATCGGCTCGCGGTCGTTCGGCGCCGACCCGAAGCTCGCCGCCGCGCAGGTCGGCGGCGCGGTCCGGGGCCTGCAGGCCAGCGGCGTCGCGGCCACCCTGAAGCACTTCCCGGGGCACGGCCACAGCGCTGACGACTCGCACAAGGACCTGCCGGTGCTCACCCAGTCCGCGGCGGAGCTGCAGAGCGGCGCGTGGCCGCCGTTCACCGCCGGGTTCGAGGCCGGCGCGATGGCCGTGATGTCCGGCCACCTGGACGCGCAGGCCATCGACCCGGGCACCCCGGCGACCTTCTCCCACAAGCTGCTCACCGACGTACTGCGCGGCCAGCTCGGCTTCCAGGGCGTGGTGATCACCGACGGGATGAACATGCCGCCGGCGAAGCGCTGGGCGCCCGGCGAGGCCGCCGTCCGGGCGCTGAACGCCGGCAACGACCTGATCCTCATGACCCCGAACGTCGGCCAGGCGTACGACGGGCTGCTCGCCGCCCTGCGCGGAGGCTCGCTGCCCCGGGCCCGGCTGGTCGACGCGGTCACCCGGGTGCTGACCATGAAGTTCCGGCTGGCGACGGCCCCCACCGAGCCGATGTCCACGCTCAACACCCCGGCGCACCGGGCGGCGGCGGACGCGCTGGCCGCCGGTGCGGTCACCGTGCTGCGGGGCGCCTGCGGCAAAGCGGTGCAGGGCCCCGTCACCGTCACCTCCTCCGACGGCCGTGACGGCACCCGGGCGGCGCTCACCGCCGCGTTGACCAAGGCCGGCGTGACCGTGAAGCCGAGCGGCGGGACCGTGGTGCACCTGGTCGGCTACGGCGACGGCGACAGCGACCTGCGCGCCGACGCGGCGGTCACCGTCGCCATGGACACCCCGTACGTGCTGGCCAAGGCCACGTCGCCGACGCTGCTGGCGACGTACTCCTCCAGTCGGTCGTCGATGACCGCCCTGGCCGCCGTGCTGGCCGGCAAGGCCCGCCCGGGTGGTCGGTCCCCGGTGGCTGTGCCCGGCCTGCCCGCCACCACCTGCGGCGCCTGATTCCGCCGGGGCCCGCAGGTCGGAAATCGCGTCGCCGGCGAGGGCGTCGACCTGGCAGCCTCGCTGTCATGGCAACCGCACAGGGCTTCCGCTACGACCAGCGCGCCGACGGCACGGTGGTGATCACGCATCACGGCCGGGTGGCGGGCACGCTGCGCGGCGCCCGGGCGGCGGAGTTCCTCGCCGAGGTCGACGACGACCCACAACTGGTGATGGCCCGCTGGACCGGCAACTACCGCCACGGCAACGAACGCACCGCCAAGCAGCATCCCCGCAACCGGGGCTGAACGTGCCGAAGGGCCCCCTTTGCTGAGGGGGCCCCTTCGGTAAACCCGCAGATCGGCCGTCTCACGGCCGCTGTCTCACGGTCGTGCGAAGACCAGCGCCACGTTGTGGCCGCCGAAGCCGAACGCGTTGTTCAGCGCGGCGGGGATCTCCATGTGGCGTGCCTTGTGCGCGGCGACCTCCAGGCTGAGGCCCGGCTCCGGGTCGTCGAGGTTGATCGTCGGCGGGACGACGCCGTCGCGGATGGCCAGGATCGTGGCGATCGACTCCAGCGCTCCGGCCGCACCGAGCAGGTGACCGGTCATCGACTTCGTCGCGGCCAGCACCGGGTGGTCGCCGAGCGCCTTGTGCAGCGCGCCGATCTCCAGCATGTCGCCGACCGGGGTCGACGTGGCGTGCGCGTTGACGTGCACGATGTCCTGCTTGGCGATGTCCGCGTCCGCGATCGCCCGAGCGATGGCCCGGATGGCGCCCTCACCCTCGGCGTGCGGCTGCACGATGTCGTACGCGTCGGAGGTGATGCCGGCGCCGGCGAGGCGCGCGTACACCCGAGCGCCGCGGGCTGCGGCGTGGTCGGCGCGCTCCAGCACCACGATGCCCGCGCCCTCACCGAGGACGAAGCCGTCGCGGCCGGTGTCCCACGGGCGGGAGGCCCGCTCCGGGTCGTCGTTGCGGGTCGACATGGCCCGCATCGAGCTGAAGCCGGCGATCGGCAGCGGGTGGATGACCGCCTCGGTGCCGCCGGCCACCACCACGTCGGCCCGGCCGGCGCGAATAATGTCCAGACCGAGCGCGATCGCCTCCGCGCCGGTGGCGCAGGCGCTGGCCACGGTGTGCACGCCGGCCTTGGCGCCCAGCTCCAACCCGACCCAGGCGGCCGGACCGTTCGGCATCAGCATCGGGATCGTGTGCGGGGAAACCCGCCGCGGCCCGGACGCCTCCAGGATGTCGTCCTGGGCGAGCAGGGTGGTGGCACCGCCGATGCCGGAGCCGACGCTGACGGCCAGCCGCTCCCCGTCGAGGCCGGAGTCGGCGAGGCCGGCGTCCGCCCAGGCCTGCTGCGCCGCGATGATCGCGATCGCCTCGGAGCGGTCGAGCCGGCGCAGTCGGACCCGGTCCAGCACCTCGGACGGCTCCACGGCCAGCTGGGCGGCGATCCGGACCGGCAGTTGCGCGGCCCACTCCTGGGTGAGGGCACTCACCCCGGAGCGGCCGGCGAGCATGGCGTCCCAGGTCGACGCGACGTCCCCGCCAAGCGGGGTCGTCGCGCCGAGCCCGGTGACGACGACGTCAGGACGACTCATGATCAGGACTGCGCCTCGATGAAGCTGACGGCGTCCCCGACGGTCTTGAGGTTCTGCACCTCGTTGTCCGGGATCTTGACGCCGAACTTCTCCTCGGCGGCCACCACGACCTCCACCATGGAGAGCGAGTCGACATCGAGGTCGTCGGTGAAGGACTTCCCCTCGGCCACGTCGTCCGGGTTCACCCCGGCAACCTCTTCGAGGATCTCGGCGAGGCCGGTGGTGATCTCGTCACGGGTCATTGCGGTTGGTTCCTCTCATAGGGGGGTCTCCGGCGGCCGGCGTCGCCGACCGCCGCTCCTCGACGCGTACGCGCCCGAGGGGGTTTCAGGGGCAGCGGACGACCTGACCGGCGTAGGTCAGGCCGCCGCCGAAGCCGAACAGCAGCACCGGGGCGCCCGACGGCACCTCCCGGCGCTCGACCAGCTTCGACAGAGCCAGCGGCACGCTCGCCGCCGAGGTGTTGCCGGACTCGACGATGTCCTTCGCGATGATCGCGTTGGGGATGTTGAGCCGCTTGGCGATGCCGTCGATGATCCGGGCGTTGGCCTGGTGCGGCACGAAGGCGGCCAGCTCCGACGGGTCGACCCCGGCCCGCTCGCACGCCTGCAGGGCCAGCGGCGCGAGCGCGGTGGTGGCCCAGCGGAACACCGCCTGCCCCTCCTGCTGGATGTACGGGCGCCAGCCCTCGATGCGGACCGCGTCGCTCTTCTCCGGCACGGAGCCCCAGACGACCGGGCCGATGCCGGCCGGCTCGTCCTCGGCCGTGGCGGTGACCACCGCGGCGCCCGCGCCGTCACCGAAGATGATGCAGGTGGAGCGGTCGGTCCAGTCGGTGAAGTCGGACAGCTTCTCGGCGCCGATGACTATCGCGTTGCGCGACGCCCCGGCCCGGATGGCGTGATCCACGGTGCCCAGGGCGTACGCGAAGCCCGAGCAGGCGGTGTTGACGTCGAACGCGCCCGGCGCGGCGATGCCCAGCTTGGCGGCGACCCGGCAGGCCACGTTGGGGCTGCGGTCGATCGAGGAGCAGGTGGCGACCACGACCAGGTCGATGTCGGCGGCGGTGAGCCCCGAGTTGGCCAGCGCCTTGCCGGCGGCCGCGGCGGCCATGTCGGCCACCGTCTCACCGTCGGCGATCCGCCGGGTGACGATGCCCACCCGGTCGCGGATCCACTCGTCGTTGGTGTCCACGAGCTGGGCGATGTCGTCGTTGGTCACCACCCGGGAGGGCTGGTAGTGCCCCATCGAGACGATGCGACTGCCGGTCATGAGTGTCCTCCGATGGGGGCGAGCGGTTGGCCCGGCGTGCCGTGGCGGGCGATCAGGTCCCGTGCGGCCGGCAGGTCGTCCGGGGTGTTCAGGGTGACGATCTCCGGGGCGCCCGCGCCCTTGAGCTCCCGCTTGACCAGACCGGCGAGGGTGCCGGCCGGGGGCAGCTCGATCACGCCGGTCACCCCGCGCTCGGCCAGCGTGCGCATGCACAGGTCCCAGCGCACCGGGGCGGTGACCTGGCGGACCAGCCGGCGCACCAGCTCCTGGCCGTCGGTGACGGCGGTGCCGTCGAGGTTCGACAACAGGATCCGGGCCGGGTCGGCGGGGGCGATCCCGGCGGCGACCGCGGCCAGCGCGGTCTCGGCCGGGGCCATGTACGGGGTGTGGAACGCGCCGGCCACCTGGAGTCGGATGACGCGGGTCTTCGCCGGCGGGTCGGCGGCGAACTTGTCCAGCCCGTCCAGCGCGCCGGCGGCGACGATCTGGCCGGCGCCGTTGCGGTTGGCCGGGTGCAGCCCGTGCGCGGCGATCGCGGCGAGCACCTCGTCCGGGTCGCCACCGAGCACGGCCGCCATTCCGGTCGGCTCCAGCGCGCACGCGGCCGCCATCTCCCGGCCCCGGATCCCGGCGAGGGTGAGCGCGGCTTCGGCCGAGAGCACCCCGGCCACCGCCGCGGCGCCCAGCTCGCCGACGCTGTGGCCGGCGGTGAGCGTCACGCCGTCCAGCGGCAGGTGCTCGGCGGCGAGCAGCGCCGCCGCGACGAGCAGCGGCTGGGTGCGGGCGGTGTCCTTGATCTCGTCGGCGTCCGCGGCGGTGCCCAGATGCACCAGGTCCACCCCGGCCAGCGCCGACCACCAGCGCAGTCGCGCCTCGGTGCCGGTCAGGTCGAGCCAGGGGGTCAGGAAGCCGGGTTTCTGGGAACCCTGGCCGGGACTAAGTACGGCGAGCACGCCTATGACTCTCCCGGATACGCGTGGGTAGCGCTGTGCCGAGGCCCACCAAACCGCACTAGAACCTTTGGAGGTTTCTCACAAAGATCGGCGAGGATCATCACTGCTTTGGGCGGATTTCCGGGCGGCCGGGGTCAATGTCTGGGTCGGGACCGCCGTGACCACCGGGACCACCGGATCCAGTCGACCGACGGTCAACGCCACCTGGAGGGCGAACGCGTCCCGGGGCGACAGCGGCGAGAAGCCGGTCACCTCGGCGATGCGGCGCAACCGGTAGCGCACCGTGTTCGGGTGCACGAACAGCGCCCGCGCCGCGCTCTCCAGCGTGCCACCGGCGGCCAGGAAGGCGTCCAGGGTCTCCAGCAGCTCGCCACCGGCGCGCACCAGCGTCGCGTACACGTCGTGGCGCAACCGGCGACGCGCCTCCGCGTCGCCGGCGAGGGCCCGCTCCGGCAACAGGTCCGCGGCCGGCACCGGCCGGGGGGCGGTCGGCCATGCCGGCGCCGCCCGGAAACCGGACAGCGCGGCCCGCGCCGACTCCGTCGCCTCATCCAGACTGGGTACGGCCGGACCGACCACCACCGGGCCGTCACCGAACGCGTCCAGCAGCTTGCCGGTGGCGCTCAGCGGATCCGCCGCGCCGCCCAGGACGATCACCAACCGGTCGCCGTGCACTCCGCCGATCACCTCGACGCCGATCCGCCGCGCCTGCCGGTACACCACGTGCAGCACGGCGGAGACCTCGCCGCCGGGGGAGCGGCCGACCGCCACCGCGACCGGCGGCGCGTCCGCCCAGCCCAGCGCGGCGGCCCGGCTCGCCAGGACGTCCGGCGAGTCACCGCGCAGCAGCGCGTCGACCAGCAGGGCCTGCAACCGGGCGTCCCACGCGCCGCGCGACTCGGCGGCCCGCGCGTACACCCGGGCGGCGGCGAACGCGATCTCCCGGGAGAAGCGCAGCACCGCCTCGCGCAGCAGCTGCTCCTCACCCTCGGCGGCCAGCTGCGACACCTGCTCCTCGACGACGTCGATGGTCACCTTGATCAGTGCCACCGTCTGCTGGAGGGTGATCGACCGGGCCAGCGCCTGGGGTGCCGCGGCGAACACCTCGTCGGAGACCTCCTGGGTGCTGTCCGCCGTGCCGCCGCCGTCGCGCAGCCACTGCACCAGCGACCGGGCGCCCGCCTGGGCCACCAGCATCACCCAGGAGCGCTGGTCGGCCGGCAGGGCGCGGAACCACGGCAGCGTCTCGTCCATCCGGGCCACGCTGGCGGTGGCCAGCGCTCCCGCCGATCGCTCGATCCGGCGCAGCGTGGCCGCCAACTCCCCACCGTCGGGCGTACTCACCGCCCTAGCCTGACACGTCGTGAGCAGGCCATCCACGCCGGCACCGGTCAGCGGGCCCGGGTCGGCCGGTCCCGGCGCAGGGTCACGGTGGCGCGAGCAGGCCCAGCTCCTGGGCCAGGATCGCGGCCTGCACCCGGCTGCGCAGGTCCAGCTTCGCCAGAATCCGGCTCACGTGTGTCTTGGTGGTGCTCTCCGCCAGCGCCAGCCGGTCGGCGATCTGCTGGTTGGACAGGCCCAGGCCGAGGCAGGCCAGCACGTCGCGTTCGCGCGGGGTCAGGGTGTCCAGCGCGGCCCGGGCGGCCGCCGACGCGCCGGGCGGGGTGGCCGCGAAGGCGGCGATCAGACGACGGGTCACCGTGGGGGCGATGAACCCCTCACCGCGCGCCACGGTGTGCACCGCCGCGACCAGTCCCGCCGCGTCGGTGTCCTTGAGCAGGAACCCGGACGCCCCGGCGCGCAGCGCGCCGAAGACGTACTCGTCCAGGTCGAAGGTCGTCAGCACCAGCACGTCGGCGAGCCGGTCGGCGACGATCGCCCTGGTCGCGGCGATCCCGTCGAGGCGTGGCATCCGCACGTCCAGCACCGCCACATCGGGGCGCACCTGCCGGCACAGCCGGACCGCCTCGTCGCCGTCGGCCGCCTCGCCGACCACCTCGATGCCCGGCGAGCCGTTCAGGATCAGGGCCAGACCCGCCCGTACCGCCGGCTGGTCGTCCGCGAGCACCACCCGTACCGGCGCGGCGCCGGCGTCGCCCGAGCGCGGCGCGGTCACCCGCCCTCCCCGGTGGGCAGGGCGGCCCGGACCTGCCAGCGGCCGTCGTGCGGCCCGGCGGTGAACCGGCCGGCCAGCAGCGCGGCCCGCTCCCGCATCCCGATCAGCCCGGCCCCGGCGCCCGGCAGCCCCGACCCGTCCGGGCGCACCGGATTCTCCACCGTCAGCACCACCTCCGCCGGCCGGTACGTGATGGTCAGCTCCGCCTCGCCCGTGCCGTGCTTGAGCGCGTTGGTCAGCGACTCCTGCACGATCCGGTACGCGGCGAGGTCGACCCCCACCGGCAGCGGGCCCGGGGTGCCGTCGGTGTGCACCCGTACCGCGAGGCCGGCCGCCCGGATCCGCTCGACCAACCCGTCCGCCTCGGCGAGCCGCGCCGTGACCGCCTCCGGCACCGCGCCGACCACGCCCGCCGTGCCCCGCTCACCCGCGTCCGGCTCGCGCAGCAGCTCGATCATCTGCCGCATCTCGGCCAGGCCCTGCACGCTGCTCTCCCGGATCACCCGCAACGCCGACTCCACCTGGCCCCGCTCCAGCCCCGGTACGGACAGCACGGCGGTGGCGTGGATGGCCACCGCGCTCAGGTGGTTGGCGACCACGTCGTGCAGTTCCCGGGCCATCCGCGCCCGTTCGGCGCTGACCGCCTGCCGGCGGTCCAGCTCGACCAGCCGGGCGGTCTGCTCGGCCCGGGCCCGCTCGGCGGCGGCCTGGTCCCGGTACTGCCGCACGCTGATCCCGGTCAGCACCGGCAGCAGCCCGGCGAGCACCACCGGCACCCCGACGGCGGCCCCGCGCCACTGCCCGAAGCCGAGCACGCCGGCCACCACCGCGATCGCGCTCAACGTCGCGGTGATCCCGAGCAGCCACCGCCACAGCCGGGGCGGGCCGTACACGCAGGCGTCGTAGAGCACCTGCGTGTAGATCACGACGGTGCCCAGCGAGTTGCCCAGCGCCGTGTCCACCACGAGCGCCCCGGTCCCCACCGCCAGGCTGGCGCGTGGCGCGACCCGACGCAGACCGACGGCCACGCACACCGCCAGCAGCGGCGCCAGGAACAGCTCGGGCGGCACGTCCGGGTGCGGGACGATCTGCGGCTGCATGCCCAGGCCGTACAGCACCAGGCCACCGATCAGCGACGCGCCGGCCAGCGTGAGATCCCGGCCGGCCGTGCCGGAGCCGAGCCACGGTGGCGGTCGCATGCCCCGATCCCACCACAACCGTCGACCCTCCGACTCCGACCAGGGAAGGAGCCCGCCGGCTCCGACATGCGTCGAAAGGGGTACGTCGAGCGCGTCCCGGACGGTTGGTCCGTCGAAGGGAGGACCCCGATCTCGTCTCCGGCGTCGAGGCCCGGGCCCCGCCGATCGGCGACGCTGGGTGCCGACGACGGGGGGAGGTCGCCATGGTGGTCGCGGTGATCATCGGTTGTGAGATCGCGTTCTGGGTCCTGCTCGGCGCCGGGCTGGTGGCCCGCTATCCGCTGCGCCGGCCACGACTCGGCGCGGCGCTGCTGGTCTGCGTACCGCTGGTCGATCTGGCACTGCTCGCCGCGTCGGTGATCGACCTGCGCCGCGGCGCGACCGCAGGCGTCAGTCACGGTCTCGCCGCCGCCTACCTCGGCTTCTCGGTGGCCTTCGGGCACTCGATGGTGCGCTGGGCGGACCAGCGCTTCGCCCACCGGTTCGCCGGTGGTCCGCCGCCGGTGCGGCCTCCCCGCTACGGCTGGGCCCGCACCCGCCACGAGTGGCGGGAGTGGGCCAAGGCGCTCCTCGGCTGGGCTGTCGCGTGCGCCCTGCTCGGTGCGGCGATCCTCTGGGTCAACGACGCGGAACGAACCCGTGAACTGGGCAACTGGATCCGCAGCCTCACCGTCGTGATCCTGATCTGGCTGGTCGCCTTCCCGGTCTGGGAGACCCTGTTCCCTCGCCGCCCGAAGCGCTGACCCCGGGGTACGCCGTGCACAGGCCGTCGGTCCCGGCCAGTACGGTGACAGGGCACGTCGGGGGGAGCGCCCCCGCGCGTGAGTGCGAGCGTGAGGAGACCGGGGATGGCGCACGGGGAGGCCGAGCACGGCTGCGCCCAGGGCGAGCCCTGCCGGCTGGGGCACCACGACCCGCAGGCGGCCGGCAAGCCGCGCCGGCCGGTCGGCGGGGCGTCGGCGCACCCGGCGGAGTCGACCGGCGGCCGTCCGTCCGAGCGGGCCGACGACGACGTGGCCGTGCCACGCCAGCGGGCCACCGAGCCGGTGCCGGCCGAGCCGGACGACGTCACCGGCTGCCGCAGCGAACTGCCCGGGTGGGCGGGGGCGCACCGGCACGGCCCGGTCCGGCCGCGTCAGCGGGCCACCCGACGGGAGCGCCCGCCGCGCCGCTGGTGCTGACCGCGCGACGGCTGGTCTGACCCGCCGCCCGAGGTCAGCGGGTCCGGCGGCGGATCAGCAGGGCGATTCCGGCGAGACCGACCGTGATGGTCAGCATCACCGCGACGTTGAGCAGCAGCAGTCGCTGCAACTCGCCGAGCGCTTCGTCGATGTCCCGCGCCGGGTCCATCGTGTCCTCCGGGAGGACCCGCTCGCCGCCGCCCACGCCGCCGCTGACCGTGTCGAACTGCCGCTCCAGCGGCACCCCGGCCGTGCGCAGCGTCTCGGACATGCTGAGCCGGCCGAGGAACCAGCCGGCGCTGGTCTTGCGGCCGTCCGGCTGCTTGGCCGGTCGGTACACGCGCGGGCCGCCGGCCGCCTTGGGGTAGAGGTCGAACGTCTGCTTCGGCGTCTCACCGGCGAGCACCACGACCGTGTACTTCGGACCGAGGTTGGCTGCCTTCGGCCCGGTCGGCATGCCGGTACGACCGAAGAAGTTGACCTGGTCGATGACCGCCACCACGTGCGTGGGCTGGGTGTCCGACCGGAGCCGCAGCGGCTCGGTGAGCCCTTCGCCGGTGATGTCCACACCGGCGGGTGCCGGTTTGGGCGCCGCGCTGGCCGGGCCGGCGGTGCCGAGCGCCAGCAGTGCCGCCGCCAGCGTGCCCGCCAGCACGGCGACCCAGCGCCTCATCTGTCGGACCATCCCGCCTCCTCGCCCCGTTCGATGGATGGCTTCGTCATGACGTCCGGGTCGGTCGGTCGGTGACAACACCGACCGAGCGGTCGGGCCCACTCTCACAGACTCCGCAGAACGTCGATGAATTGCAGCTTGTGGAACAGTAATTGGAACTATCTGCGATCTCTGCTCGACTAATGAGGAGCTGTTTTGATCAGCGGGCGGATCGTACCCTTACGGAGGGGTTCATGGGGGGCAGGGTTACACGAATGGCGCGGGTCGTGCCAGTGGTGTTCGGCGTGGCGTTCGGTGTGTCGTTGCTGGCCCCGGCGACACCGGCCGCCGCGCACAACTCGCTGACCGGCAGCGATCCGCGCGACGGCGCCCGGGTGGCCACCGCGCCCGCCCGGGTCGAGCTTCGGTTCCTGGCCAAGCCGGCCCCCGCTACGACGAAGATCACAATAACCGGACCGGACAATGTGGTCGCCGGCGGGCAGCCGACCTTCGACGGCAGTCGGGTACGCGTGCCGTTCAAGCCCGGCGCGGCGGGGCTCTACATCGTCGGGTACCAGCTCGCGTCCAGCGACGGCCACCCGATCAAGGGCGAGGTGCGGTTCACCCTCACCACCGGCACGGCCGCCGACCCGTCCGCCAGCCCCTCGGCCGCCGGCACCGGCCCGGCGGCAGCGCCGACCGGCTCGCCCTCGGCCGGGCCCTCGGGAGTCAACCCGTCCTCGGGCGGGCCGCCATCGGCGCCGGCGGGCAGCTCAACGGCGTCCGCTGTGCCAGCGGCCTCGGAGCGGTCCGACTCTGGTGGCCGCTGGTGGCTCTGGGCGCTCGGCGGCCTGGTGTTGCTCGCTGCTCTCGCCGCCGGCCTGGTGTTCCGTCGCAGGAACCGGGCGCACTGATCACACGATCGCCGCAGGCCTGGTGAACGGGGTGTCCGCGTCCCCCTTTGCTCTGCTTCAGCGGAGGCAACACTTCGCGTCCGATATTCGGACACCGGGTGTTGCGTGGGTTGAAGCAGAGCAAAGGGGGCGACGCGTAGGTACGACGCCGGCCCGCTGCCGGTCGGACTGTCAGGGCAGGCGGAGCCGGGCGGCGCGCATCCGGGTCAGGGTGCGCTCGCGACCGAGCACCTCCAGCGACTCGAACAGCGGCAGGCCGACCGTGCGGCCGGTGACCGCGACCCGGACGGGCGCCTGCGTCTTGCCGAGCTTGAGGCCGCGCTCGGCGCCGACCACCTCCAGCGTCGACTTCAGCGACTCGGCGTCCCAGGACTCCAGCGCCTCGAAGGCCGCGACGGCGGCGTCCAGCAGGTCGCCCGAGCCGTCCTTCATGGTCTTGGTCCAGGCCGCCTCGTCGATCAGCGGCGAGGCCAGGAAGAGGAAGTCGACGTTCGGCACGATCTCGCTGAGCACGGCGATCCGGGTCTGTGCCAGTGGTGCGACGGCGGCGAAGGCGTCGGCGTCGAACTCCTCCGGCTGCCACGGCGGCGGCGCGATGGTCCCGGTGCCGGTCAGCCACGGCTGGCAGGCGTCGATGAACTCGGGCACCGGCAGCGCGCGAATGTACTCGCCGTTGAAGGCGCGCAGCTTCTTCTCGTCGAAGAACGCGGGGGAGGGGTTGACCTCCTCCAGCCGGAACTCGTCCTCGATGACCGACCAGGGCACGATCTCCCGGTCGCCCGACGGCGCCCAGCCGAGCAGCATCAGGTAGTTGCGCATCGCGGCGGCGAGGTAGCCCTCGTCGCGGTACGCCTCCAGGGCGACCTTGTCGCGGCGCTTGGAGAGCTTCTGCCGCTTCTCGTTGACCACCACCGGCACGTGCGCCCAGACCGGCGGCTTGACTCCGAGGGCGTCCCAGAGCAGCTGCTGCTTGGGGGTGTTGGGCAGGTGCTCCTCGGCCCGGATCACGTGGGTGATCCCCATGGTCATGTCGTCGACGACGTTGGCGAGCAGGAAGACCGGCGAGCCGTCGCCGCGGGCGATGACGAAGTCCTCGATGAGCTTGTTCTCGAAGGTGGGCTCACCACGGATCAGGTCGACGACCACGGTGGTGCCCTCGTCGGGCGTACGGAAGCGCAGCGCGTGCCCAGGCCCCGGGCCGAGGCCGAGGTCGCGGTGGTAGCCGTCGTAGCCCTGGTACTGCGAGCCGGTACGGGCCTGCACGTCCTCGCGGGTGCAGTCGCAGTAGTAGGCCCGACCCGACTCGTAGAGCCGGGTGGCGGCGGCCCGGTGCTCGCCGGCGTTCGCCGACTGGAAGTAGGGCCCCTCGTAGCTGCCCCGGGAGATGCCGATCCAGTCCAGCGCGGAGAGGATGCCCTCGGTCCACTCGGGCTTGTTGCGGGCCGCGTCGGTGTCCTCGATGCGCAGCACGAACACCCCGCCCTGCTGCTTGGCGTAGATCCAGTTCTGCAGCGCAGAGCGGGCGCCGCCGACGTGGAACATACCGGTCGGGGAGGGGGCGAAGCGCACACGTACCGTCACGTCCTCCAGCCTACGGCGGCCGGCGACCGCTTTTGGCCACGGCCCCCCGACTCAGGGGACTGAGCGGATCTTGACGACCAGGGCGCTGCCCACCAGGGTGACCGCGGCGGTGACCGCGTAGAGCGTCGGGTACCCGCCCAGGTGGACGACGAGCGGGGCGGAGAGCGCCGGGCCGAGCACCTGCGGCGCGGAGTTGGCAATGTTGATCACGCCCAGGTCCTTGGCGCGGTCGGTGGCCCGGGGCAGCACCTGGGTGATCAGGGCGGCGTCCACCGAGAGGTAGACGCCGTAGCCGGCGCCGAGCAGCAGGGCGGCGACGATCGCCATCGGCCAGACCGGCGCGATGGCGAGCAGCAGCGCCGCGACCGCCATGATCAGGCCGGAGACGATCACGTAGACCTTGCGCCGCCCGGAGCGGTCCGACAGCCGGCCGGCGACCACCGCGGTCAGCATCATGCCGAGCGTGTAGAGCAGGATCAGCACCAACAGACCGCCCTCGGGGTCGGGGTAACGCACCCCGTCGGTGAGGAAGTACAGCAGGTAGAGGGTGCCCAGCGCGTTGCCGAGCTGGACCAGGAACCGGGTGATCCACGCCCAGGCGAAGTCCGGGTGCCGGCGCGGGCTGATCCACATCGAGGCGAACAGCGCCCGGGCCCGCAGCGCCGGGCGGTGCGCGCGGGGCAGCCGGTCGTCGGGAGTGAGCAGCGCGAACGGCAGCGACAGCACCAGGATGGCCACCGCGATGGCCAGGTAGCCGGCGGCGTTGCCGGTGACGACTGCGGTGACCAGCACCGCGCCGAGCACCAACCCGAGCGCCTGCGGGATACCCACCCAGCCGGAGACCGCGCCGCGCTGCGCCACCGGAACCCGGTCCGGGATGGCGGCCGTGAGGCTGGCCAGCATCGCGTTGAAGCAGACCTGGGCGGCGACCCAACCGACGGCGACCCCGAGGATGGTCCGCTGCTGGGCCAGCAGCACCAGCGCCGCCGCGCCGAGCACCGCGCCGCCGGCGGTCCAGACGTGCCGACGACCGAACTCCCGGCCGAGGATCCGCAGGCAGGTCCGGTCGGACAGCGCGCCCGCCAGGGGGTTGGCCAGCACCGCGGCCAACGCGCCCAGGCCGGTGACCACGGCCAGCATGGTCTCCTTGTCGGCGGGCGCGATCCGCTCGATCTGCTGCGGCAGCAGCACCTGGATCGGGGTGAAGAACGCCATCCACACGCCGAGGTTGGCCGCGAAGACCAGACCGATCCAGCCGCGTCGCACCGGCACGGTCGGTTCGGCGAGCGCCGCCGGCAGCGCCGCCGGTGCGGGGTCGAGGGTGGTCACCGCGCCGAACCGTCCCGGGAGGCCGCGATCACGTCCCGCAACCAGGCGTACGACGACTTCGGTGTACGCCTCTGGTCGGCGTAGTCGACGTGCACCAGCCCGAAGCGCTTGGTGAACCCCTCGGCCCACTCCCAGTTGTCCAGCAGTGACCAGACGAAGTACCCGCGTACGTCCACCCCGTCGTCGATGGCGGCCCGGACCGCCCGCAGGTGCCCGTCGAGGTACGCGATGCGCTCCGGGTCCGCCACCTGCCCGTCCGCGTCGGGTGCGTCGTCGTACGCGCAGCCGCTCTCGGTGATCTCGATGGGTGGCAGCGCGTCGCCGTACGTGTCACGCAGCCAGCCGAGCAGCTCGCGCAGCCCGTCGGGGGCGACCGGCCAGTCGAAGGCGGTACGCGGGTAGCCGTCCAGCGGCACCAGGTCGAACGGCAGCGGCGAGCCCTCCTCGGCGGCCCGTACGCCGGTGGGGTTGTAGTAGTTGACCCCCAGCACGTCGATGGGCGCGGCGATGATGTCCAGGTCGCCGGGGCGGACGACGCCCGGGTCGAAGCCGGGCAGCTCCGGGTAGCCGCGGCCGAGCAGCGGGTCGGTGAAGAGCCGGTTGTGCAGCGCCTCGTACGCGGCCCCGGCGGCCCGGTCGGCGGCGCGGTCGCCGAGCACCCGCACCGGGGAGTAGTTGTTGGCGATCGCCACCGGGCTGGCGCTGCTGGCGCGCAGCGCGGCGACCGCGAGCCCGTGCCCGAGCAGCTGGTGGTGGGCGACGGGGAAGGCGTCGAAGAGCAGCATCTCGCCGGGGGCGTGCACGCCCATGCCGTAGCCGAGGCTCATGTGGATGAACGGCTCATTGAGGGTGATCCAGAGCCGGACGCGGTCGCCGAGACGGGCGGCGGTCCGCTCGGCGTAGTCGGCGAAGCGGGCGGCGGTGTCGCGGTTGAGCCAGCCACCGGCGTCCTGCAGGGGTTGGGGCAGGTCCCAGTGGTACAGGGTGGCCACCGGGTCGACGCCGGCGGCCAGCAGGTCATCGACCAGGCGGTCGTAGAAGTCCAGGCCGGCGGCATTGGCTGCGCCGCTGCCGCTGGGCTGCACCCGGGGCCAGGCGATCGAGAACCGGTACGCGGAGACGCCCAGACCGGCCAGCAGCGCCACGTCCTCGGCGTACCGGTGGTAGTGGTCGCAGGCGGTCTCGCCGCTGCTGCCGTCGCTGATCCGGCCGGGGGAGCGCGCGAAGGTGTCCCAGATGGACGCTCCGCGTCCGCCGGCCGTGGTGGCGCCCTCAATCTGGTGGGCGGACGTGGAGACGCCCCAGCGGAAGCCGGCGGGGAACTTGGGCATCGGTGCGGTCGGCATGCGCCCTCCCGGTCAACGTGAAACGTGTTCGGGACTCTAGGGCGCTGTCGATGAATGCGCCATAGGCCGGGTTGGCGCAATCCGCAATGGTTGATCGGCGTGTCTTTTTCCTAACCCGTCCACGTAAGTCCGATTTAGCGCATAGAGTGCCGATATCGTGGGATGTCCTCACTGGAGGAAAGACGGAAATGATCCTCGTGGAACGCAGTGCGCACGTGGCGGCGCCGGTGGAAGTGGTCTGGGACGTCGTACAGCGGGCCGAGCAGTTACCGGCCTGGCTGGCGGGGGTCCGCGCGGCCGAAGTGCTCTCTGGAGAGGGCTTCGGGCGGCGGCAGCTGGTCCAGGCGGGGCGCGGTTCGGCGCATGAGGCCGAGGTGATCGCCTATCAGGAGCCGACGCTGATCGGCTGGCGGGAACGGGCCAAGGGTGCCGGTGCTCGTGCGGAGGCGCGCACCGAGATCTACGTCCAGCTCACCGAGGACGAGGAGGAGGAGGGCGGGACGATCGTGCGACTCATCGTCGTCCGCTGGCCGGCCGGCCCGGTCAAGGCGGCCCTGCTGCGCCTGGGCCTGCGCCGGGTCGGCGCCGACCTGGAGGACTCGCTCGCCCGGCTCACCGACCTGGCCGCCGTCGGCTGACGGGCGCGTCTGCTCCCGGCGTCACCCGCCCCTGGCGGTGGCCCCGGGCCCCCGCCAGGGGCCCCCGGACCGCCGCCGCTTCCCACTCACCCGCCGTCCGCCCGGTCGGTCGGGGCCGGGAGCGAGGGTGCGGGTGCACCAAGAAGGGCCCGGCGCGGGTGCGCCGGGCCCTTTCTCGATCGTGCTGGATCAGCTGTCGCCGCCGGTCTCGCCGACCGGGGCGGCGTTGACGTCGTCGATCGCGTACTTCTTGGCGGCCTCGGCCGGCACGGTGGCCGGCACCGCGCCGCTGCGGGCGAGCTGCCGCAGCGTGGCGACCACGATCGACTCGGCGTCGACGTGGAAGTGCCGGCGCAGCGCGTGCCGGGTGTCCGACATTCCGAAGCCGTCGGTGCCCAGCGACGTGTAGTCGCCGGGTACCCAGCGGGCGATCAGGTCCGGTACGGCGCGCATCCAGTCGCTGACCGCGACCTTCGGCCCGTCCGCGTCGGCCAGCTTCTGCGCGACGTACGGCACCTTGGCCTCGGCGCCCGGGTTGAGCAGGTTGTACTCCTCGGTCTCCACCGCGTCGCGACGCAGCTCGGTCCAGGAGGTCACCGACCAGACGTCGGCGGCCACCCCCCAGTCCTGGGCGAGCAGCTGCTGGGCCTTGAGCGCCCACTGCATGCCGGTGCCGGAGGCGAGGACGTTGGCCTTCGGGCCGTCGACCTGCGGTGCCGGGGAGTAGCGGTAGATGCCCTTGAGCAGGCCCTCCACGTCCACCCCGGCCGGCTCGGCCGGCTGGAGGATCGGCTCGTTGTAGACCGTCAGGTAGTAGAAGACGTTCTCCTGCGCGTCCCCGTACATCCGGTGCAGGCCGGCTTCCATGATGTGCGCGATCTCGAAGGAGAACGCCGGGTCGTACGCGACCACCGCCGGGTTGGTGGCGGCGATCAGCAGCGAGTGGCCGTCCTCGTGCTGCAGGCCCTCACCGTTGAGCGTCGTCCGCCCCGCGGTCGCGCCGAGCAGGAAGCCCCGCGCCATCTGGTCGGCCGCCGCCCACAGTCCGTCGGCGGTCCGCTGGAACCCGAACATCGAGTAGAAGATGTACATCGGGATCATCGGCTCGTCGTGGGTGGCGTACGCCGAGCCCGCGGCGGTGAACGAGGCGACCGAACCGGCCTCGTTGATGCCCTCGTGCAGGATCTGCCCGGTCGTCGACTCCTTGTACGACAGGAACAGCTCCCGGTCGACCGAGGTGTAGCGCTGCCCGTGCGGCGAGTAGATCTTCGCGGTCGGGAAGATCGAGTCGAGGCCGAAGGTGCGGGCCTCGTCCGGGATGATCGGCACCCAGCGCTTGCCGAACTCCTTGTCCTTCATGATGTCCTTGAGCAGGCGGACGAAGGCCATCGTGGTGGCCACCTTCTGCTTGCCCGAGCCGCGCTTGACGTCGGCGAACCGCTCCGGACCGGGGATGGTCAGCCGCTTGGTGCTGGTGCGCCGCGACGGCAGGTAGCCGCCGAGCTGCTCGCGGCGCTCCTTCAGGTAGGCCAGCTCCTCGGACTTCTCACCGGGGTGGAAGTACGGCGGCAGGTAGGGGTTGTCCTCCAGCGCCTTGTCCGGGATGTCCAGGTAGAGCCGGTCGCGGAAGGTCTTCAAGTCCTCCAGCGTCAGCTTCTTCATCTGGTGGGTCGCGTTGCGGCCCTCGAAGTGCGAACCGAGCGTCCAGCCCTTGATCGTCTTCGCCAGGATGACCGTCGGCTGACCGGTGTGCTCGGTGGCCGCCTTGTAGGCCGCGTAGAGCTTGCGGTAGTCGTGCCCACCCCGCTTGAGGTTCCAGATCTCGTCGTCGCTCAGCGGCTCGACCATCTTGCGGGTCCGTGCGTCCCGGCCGAAGAAGTGCTCCCGCACGTACGCGCCGGACTCGGCCTTGTAGGTCTGGTAGTCGCCGTCGGTCGTGGTGTTCATGAGGTTGACCAACGCGCCGTCGGTGTCCGCGGCGAGCAGCGGGTCCCACTCACGGCCCCAGACCACCTTGATCACGTTCCAGCCGGCGCCCCGGAAGAACGACTCCAGCTCCTGCATGACCTTGCCGTTGCCCCGGACCGGGCCGTCCAGCCGCTGGAGGTTGCAGTTGATCACGAAGGTGAGGTTGTCCAGCTCCTCGCGGGCGGCCACACCGATCGCGCCCAACGTCTCCGGCTCGTCCATCTCGCCGTCGCCGAGGAACGCCCACACGTGCTGCTGCGAGGTGTCCTTGATGCCGCGGTGCTGCAGGTACCGGTTGAACCGGGCCTGGTAGATCGCGTTCAGGCCGCCGAGGCCCATCGAGACGGTGGGGAACTCCCAGAAGTCCGGCATCAGCCGCGGGTGCGGGTACGACGGCAGCCCGCCGCCCGGATGCGACAGCTCCTGGCGGAACCCGTCGAGCTGGTGCTCGCTGAGCCGCCCCTCCAGGAACGCCCGCGCGTACATGCCGGGGGAGGCGTGACCCTGGTAGTAGATCTGGTCGCCGCCGCCCGGGTGGTTCTTGCCGCGGAAGAAGTGGTTGAAGCCCACCTCGTAGAGCGACGCCGAACTGGCGAAGGTGGAGATGTGCCCGCCGACGCCGATCTCCGGGCGCTGCGCCCGGTGCACCAGCATGGCGGCGTTCCACCGCACGTACGCCCGGATGCGCCGCTCGACGTGCTCGTCACCCGGGAACCAGGGTTCCTGCTCCGGCGGGATGGTGTTGATGTAGTCGGTGGTGGTCAGGGGCGGAACCCCGACCTGGCGCTCACGGGCCCGCTCCAGCAGGCGCAGCATGACGTAGCGGGCGCGTTTGGCGCCGCGCTCGTCGATGACACCGTCAAGCGACTCGACCCATTCGCTGGTCTCTTCAGGGTCGATGTCCGGAAGCTGGCTCGGTAGGCCGTCGCTGATCACCGGGCGCTTGCGTTCCGTAGCCACAGGCGTTCCCTCGGTTGTGTGTGGGATAGGTCTCTAGCGCCATCCTGCCCCCTGGTGGCACCCGTCGTCACGTCTAGGTGCCCCCGACGCGATGCTGAACACAGGTACCCGTCGGTAACTTAGCGCGACGACCCGTCCTTTCCCCATGCACCGGGGCTCCCGGCCCGCTGCGGCAGAATGCGACGTATGCGCAGTGACGTGATCACCGTCCAGACCGGGACCCGGCCGGCCGTCCGGGACATCACCGCCGAGGCCCAGAGCTTCGTCTCCGGCGAGGGAGACGGCCTGCTGCACGTCTTCGTGCCGCACGCCACCGCCGGGCTGGCGATCATCGAGACCGGATCGGGCTCCGACGACGACCTGCTCACCGCCCTCGACGCGCTGCTGCCCACCGACAACCGCTGGCGGCACCGGCACGGCTCGCCCGGCCACGGCCGGGACCACGTGCTGCCGGCCTTCGTCCCGCCGTACGCGACGCTGCCGGTGCTCGACGGACGCCTCGCCCTGGGCACCTGGCAGTCCATCTGCCTGGTCGACACCAACGGCGACAATCCCACCCGCCAGGTCCGCTTCTCCTTCCTCCCCGCCTGACCCCCCGGGCGATCATGGTCGCCGTGTGGGGTCGCACCTGATCGTTGAGCTGGGCGGTCGTCGTGGTGCGTACGATGTGGCGGTGGCACCGGAGGTGGTTTCCGCGGCGGGTCGACCGGTGGACCGGGCCGGCCTCGCGGCCGACGTGGTGCGCCGGATGGCACACCTGACCGCCTCGCTGCGACACCGGCAGGGCACCGCGTTCGCCGAGTTGGGGCTCACCCCGGCCACGGCCCGGGCGTTGCACGAGCTGGACCCGGACCGTCCACTGCCCGCCCGGGATCTCGCCGATCGGCTGGGCTGCGACCGGTCCAACGTGACGGCGCTTGTCGACCGGCTGGAGCAGGCCGGCCTGGTCGAGCGTCGTACCGACCCGACCGACCGCCGGCAGAAGACGCTCGTGGTGACCGAGGACGGCCGGGGCGTGCGGGACCGGGTGACCGAGGTGATGTCCGACTCCCGACTCCTGGCCGGGCTGAGTGACCAGGAGCTGTCCACCCTGCGTGACCTGGTGTGGAAGGTGTCCGACGGCGGCTGTCCGGAGCCGTGCGACCCGGCGTGAGTCGACAGGCGCCGGCCGTGTCCCACTGGGCGAGCATGGCCTGCGTCGGTAATGCTGTCGGACGTGACCACCCCGCAAGATCTCGACGACCGGTTCCGGGAGACGCTGGCGGCGCTGCCCGCCGCGCAGCGGAGGCGTGACCCCGCCGACCCGGTCACCGACGACGCCCCGCTGACCGGCGCGCAGCTGCTGGACCTGTTCGACGCGCAGGTGACCAGCCGCCAGCTCGACCTCGCCGGTCGTTGGCTGCGCAGTTTCGGGGAGGGTTTCTACACCATCGGCTCGGCCGGGCACGAGGGCAACGCGGCGGTCGCCGCCGCGCTGCGCCCCACCGACCCGGCGTTGCTGCACTACCGCTCCGGGGCGTTCTACTGCGTGCGGGCGGCCCAGGTCGCCGACGCCACGACGCCGACCGACACCGCCGACGCCGAACCGGCCACCGGCCGGGAGCCGGCCGCCGACCCGGAGCCGGCCGCCGACCCGGAGGCGGCCGCGGTGCCCGAGCCGGCCGGGTCCGAGCGGCCCACCGGCGGGTTCGCGGCGTACGCCGAGGCGGCCCGGGACGTGCTGCGCGGAATGGTCGCCTCCAGCGAGGAGCCGATCGCCGGTGGCCGGCACAAGGTGTTCGGCCGCGCCGACCTGGCGATCGTGCCGACCACCTCCACCATCGCCTCGCACCTGCCCCGCGCGGTCGGGATGGGGCTGGCCGTGGAGCGGCTGCGCCGGCTGGACACCGTCGGGCGCCGTGCCGGGGCCGGGGAACGGGTCGGCAGCGGGGCCCGCGCGGCGCACGCCCCCTGGCCGCCGGACGCCATCGTGGTCTGCTCGTTCGGCGACGCGTCGGTCAACCACGCCAGCGCCACCGCCGCCTTCAACACCGCCGGCTGGTACGACCACGCCGGACTGCGCATCCCGGTGCTCTTCGTCTGCGAGGACAACGGGCTGGGCATCAGCGTCCGCTCCCCGGAGGGCTGGGTGGAGGCGACGCTGCGCGCCAAACCGGGCATCCACTACTTCACCGCCGACGGCGCCGACCCGGTACGGGCGTACGAGGTGGCGCAGGAGGCCGCGACCTGGGTACGCCGGCACCGGCGGCCGGCCGTACTGCACCTGCGCACGGTCCGGCTGATGGGCCACGCCGGGGCGGACGCGGAGTCGGCGTACCGCAGCCCGGCCGAGCTGGCCGAGGACCTTCAGCGGGATCCGGTGGCCGCCACCGCCCGGCTGCTCGTCGACGCCGGTGTGGCGACCGCCGACGAACTGCTGGCCCGGTACGACGAGACCGGCTGGCAGGTCCGCCGGCTGGCCGAGGAGGTGCTGGGCGAGCCGAAGCTGGCCTCCGCCGCCGACGTGGTGTCGGCGCTGGCGCCCCGCCGCCCGGTGCGGGTGGCGCGGGCGGTGGCC
>NZ_JBEXHY010000057.1:0-34001 GCF_040608295.1 Micromonospora sp. NPDC005197
GCCTACACCATTGGCCAAGCTGCGGAAATGCTCGGCACCACCCAGGACTTCCTGCGCCGCCTGGACGAGGCGAAACTGATCAACCCGCACCGCTCCAGCGGTGGGCACCGCCGCTACTCCCGCTACCAGCTTCGCCTGGCCGCTCGGGCCCGGGAGATGGTCGACCAGGGTACCGCCCTGGAGGCTGCCTGCCGGATCATCATCCTCGAAGACCAGCTGGAGGAAGCCCTCCGGCAAAACCAGAACCAGCAGCATGGGACGCGGCACACTGACGCCTGAGGTCATCGGCGGGCGGTGAGCTGACTGGCTCGCCAGCGCGAACCACCTCGGCTCTGCCGGCGTACTCCTGCTCGTCGCACCTCTTTCCATGTCGGCCGCCAGCCGCCAGACGCCCCCACCGAAGACCGGACATCGGCTCGGACTCGGCGGATGGCGCGGGCGTCCGGTTATCGGATCGGTGCCGTTCGTGCGTCGGTGAGATGTTTGGTGATGCGGAGCAGCACATGGCCCGGTGGCCCGTCGACGAAGGCTGCCGTGTCGGCGAGCGCGGCGATCAGGGGCAGTCCACGACCGCCGACGGTGAGCGGGGCGGGGAGTTCGGCGTCGAGGCCGCCGCCGTCGGGGATGCTGCCGCGGTTGCCGACCTCGAGGAGGCAGACGTCGTCGTCGATGACGATGGTGATGTCGACGACGCTGTCGGGATCGGCGTGCAGCACCGCGTTGGCGCACGCCTCGCTGATCAGTACGGCGAGGTGGTCACGGGAGTCCTCGGCGACATCGGTGAGGCTCAGCAGGGTGGTGAGGACGTGGCGGGCGCGGGTCACCGACGACGGTTGCCGTGGAAGTGACAGGTTCATGCTCACCCGCACTGCACAGCTCCTCCCCGGCCCGTGCCTGAACCGTCGGCCTACCGCGTCACCCTGAGGCGCGATGCTCCAGTGGTGATCAGCCCTACCCCGGTTCTGCTGAGGCGAAACAGTCAGAGGTGCCGGCTCGACGTGCCCGGGCCGACGGCGGTTCACCCGTCGGCAGAATAGGGTAGGCGGGGATCATCGGGGCGTGGGGGAGGTTGCTGTGGAACTGCTGCTGTCGGTCCGGCCGGGCCGGGGTTGCACCGTGCTGGAGGCGCGCGGCGAGCTGGACATGGCGACATCCCCGCAGCTGCGCGAGCGTCTGCAACGGTTGGTCGACGCCGGTAACCACCACGTGGTGGTGGACCTGGCCGGGGTGGGATTCATGGACTCCAGCGGACTGGGCGCGCTGGTCGTGATGTTCAAGGCGCTGCGTGACGTCGGCGGTCGGCTGAGCCTCGCCGCGGCACAGCCCGCCGTGCACAGCGTCCTGACGGTCACGTCGGTGGATCGCGTGATCCAGGTCTATGACAATGTGCAGGCGGCTGAAGCCGATGTGCCGTCCACCGACCACCCGCCAGGCCAGTAGTCAGTCGGGCAGAGCGGCGCTGGCACGCTCCTGGTCGGCGCCGGCGCTGGTACGCCGGTCCTCGCGGTGCCCGCCGTGCCAGTCGAGGATGAACAGGGTGGCGTCATCGGCCAGCGTTGGTCCGCTGACCTCCAGGACGGCGTCGGCCAACGCCCGGGCGGCCTCTCGTGGATGCAGACCGGTGATCGACAGCAACATGGTCGGTAAATCCAGGTTGGCGGCGTTGCGCTCCCGCATGCCATCGGTGACCACCACCAGACGGTCGCCCGGCCGCAGCTCGACCTCGCCAGCGCGGTGTCCGGCGTCGGCGAACATTCCCAGCGGGAAGTTGGGCGGTAGTGGCAGCACCCGAGTGTTCCCGTCGCGTACCAGCATCGGCGGGACGTGCCCGGCGTTGAGCAGCGCGCACACGCCGGTGCGCAGGTCGAGACGGCCGAGGACCGCGGTGATGTAACCGCCGGGCACGGTGGCATGGCCGGCCACGTCGGCATTCGCCGCGTCGGCCTGTTCCACCAGACCGACCCCGCGGCGGCGGCTGTTGCGCAGGCTGCCCACGCCCAGGGTGGCCGTGAGCGCGCTGGCCACGCCGTGGCCCATCGCATCGGTGACGCTGAAGTGCAGCACGTCGCGGGCGAGGCTGTAGTCGAAGGTGTCCCCGCCGATGCTGGCGGCGGGTTCCAGCCAGCCGGACAGGGTGAACGCGCTGGCCTCACAGGTGAACGAGGCGGGCAGCAGGCGCCGCTGGATCTCCCCGGACAGGGTGAACGGGGTCGTCCGTTGCCCCCACTCGAACAGATCGGTGTGCCGCCGGTTGGCGATCACCACGAATGCCAACACGTGTGCCGTACGGGTGATCTCCTCCAGCGCCCGCGGGTCCGGCTCGTCCGGCAGGCTCATTTCGAGCAGGCCGATGGCCTCACCGCGGTCGGTCACCGGCGCCAGCACCGTCCACGTGTCAGGCTGCGGGACAACATGCACCGTCTGGGTGCGTAGCGCCTGCTCGGCGGGGCCGCCATCGAACGGCATCACCGTGGCGACCTCGTCACCGCCCCGGCGTCCCGCACCGGTTCCGCCGAGCGGCACGCGGGTCAGCCGGACCAGCGCCCGGCCGCTGAGGTCCGCGATCAAGAACGCGACGCTCCGCGCCCCCAGCGCCACACCGAGTTCCCGGGTGACCGCGTCGACCGCGTCGACGGGGGAGGCGTTCTCCGCCGCATCCAACAGCTGCGCCATGATCCACCCTCGGCTGCTTTCCACGGCCTGAGCCTACGAGACCCGGCTGGTCATCGCCGAGCACGAGGATCCTCACCACAGCGTCGACAGCCCAAACCAGGTTTCACATTCAGGGGCCTGGAGTGAGCTTCCCCTCGTTCCCGGACACCTGAATCTGGCATGTGCGGACACGTGGGGACCGTCGTGGCCAGGATCGCGGCGGGTCCAAGCGAACCGGGGACAGACCCGCGCTCCCAGGTTCTTCGGTGGCAACGCCGGCGACGGGGTATGGGGACGAAGGCCATTGATTCTCGATGATGTGTGCGGTGTGTGCTCTCCAGCGGATGCCAACCGGTGCCAACCGGTGCCAACACGGGTCACTGCGGCCGACCGCCGGTCGCAAACCGGCGTTCGTGTGCTCGGGGTGGTCCTCGGCTGGGAGAGGCGGTCAGGGCAATCGGGCAGGCAGGGGTAATGGGCAAGGCAGGCAGGCCGATCACGAGAAGTGGATCACGACAGGCTGCATCCGTGTCGCAGTCCGGTGCCTGGCGGTCGGCCGGCTTCCCGCTCGGGCCGTCGGCTCGCCAGGGCTACAGCCTGAGCATCGGACCTGGTGAACCTTCCAGATCAGAGCCAAATTGCTCGTCAGGCGTTGGAGTGAACACCGATGCCGCCGGAGACGGTGAGGTTGTCGCCGGTGATGTAGCCGGCGGCGTCCGAGGCGAGGAAGGCCACGGCTTCGGCGATGTCGGCGGGAGCGCCGACGCGGCCGAGCGGGACGTCCCGGGCCCAGGAGTCGATCACTTCCTGGGAGATACCCATCCTGCTGTAGACAGGGGTGTTGATCATTCCCGGGCTGACCGCGTTGACGCGAATGCGGCGGGGGGCGAGTTCGAGCGCGAGGGACCGCATGAGGGGTAGCAGAGCGCCCTTGGCTGCTGTCATCGCGGCCCCGAGCCCTTCGGCGGCGCCCACGGTGAACACGACCGAGGCGCCCTCGTTGAGGAGCGGCAGCGCCTTTTGCAGGGTGAAGAAGTTTCCCTTGACGTTGATGTCGAACAGCACGTCGAAGGCCTCTTCGTCGGTTGATTCGATCGGGCCGGGGCGGGAGATGCCCGCGTTGAGGAAGAGCAGGTCGAGGGAGCCGAGTTGCTGGCGCGCCTGGTCCATCGCCTGGTCGATGTCTGGCAGGGACCGTGCGTCGGCCCGGACGGCCGTGACGTCTTCGGGAAGCCCGGCGTCGGCGACATTGCCGAGGCCGGTGACCATGACGCGGTAGCCGCGGGAGTGGAGTAGTTCGGCGGTCGCCTTGCCGATGCCGCTGGTTCCACCGGTGATCAAAGCTGTGGGTGCAGGCATGATGCGCTCCTTTGCGTACTTCTGGGCCGGGGGCGGCCCTGTCCGTGGGGCCGTGGGCATGCTGCGTCACTGCCTCTGGCAGCGTACGACAGCCTGGCAGTGACTGCCAAACATGATGTCACTGTCAGGATGGCAGTGCCGGGCTAGTCTGGGTGGCATGAAGCAGGAGGCCAAGTCAGCGACGGGCGCACCGACCACGCTGTGGGACCGGACACGGCAGCTGGCTTCCCAGGAGATCCTCAAGACGGCGCTGCGCCTGTTCACCGAGCAGGGCTACGACGAGACGACCATCGCCCAGATCGCCCGGGAGGCCGGCGTCTCCCAGCGCACCCTCTTCCGCTACTTCGGCACCAAGGAGGACCTTCTCGGCGGAGGTCAGGACCGGTTCGGGCAGGTCCTGATGGACACGATCGGCGAACAGCCTGCCGATTCCGGTGTCTGGGAGGCCCTGCGCGCAGGGGTTGCTGCCGTACTGGCCTTGCACGACAGCCGAGAACAGGCCCTGGAGCGGTTCCGCCTCCTCCACAACACCGCCTCGTTGCGTGCCGGTTGGCTTGAAAAGCGACTGCGATTCCAGGAGAACCTGCTGCCGCTCATCGAGACCCGTATGGACGCAGCTACCGACAAGGAGGGCGCGAAGGCGCGCGCGGTGATCGCGACGGCGTTCGCGTGCCTGGATGCCGCATCGATGACGTGGGTCGCCAACGACGGCAAGGGCGACATCATGGACCTGTACGACGAGTGCCTGGCTGCGGTGCGGGGCTGACCCGCAGCGGCCAACGCAGGTGACCTGCGGGTTTCCTGCTCCTGCAGCGCGGGCGCGGGCGCGGGTCGCAGGGACGTACTGCTGTGATCCCTTGTGACCGCGCTGGACCCGCCCGTGCGACTGGAGTCGCACGGTGCGGTCGCCGGATGGCTGACCTTCCAGCTACCCGCCGACCTGTTCTGACAAGGCGTTGGTATCCAGCGCTACGACGCTGCAGGACGGTCGGGGTATCGCCGTGACAGTCAGTGCGTCAAACGTCGGTGGCCAAGCGGCCGGCGAGACGAGCGCTAGTTCCGCTAGGACGGTGCGGGCCAGACGGCGTCGATGAGCTGGCCGGGATGCTGCGGCTCGCGCTGGCCGACGCGGGCGCGACTCGGATCGACGCGGCGGCGACCGGCACCGCGCCCGACGGCGCCCGGGATCGAGCGCTCGGCGTGATCGCGTTCATCGTCACCGCCCTGCAGACCGCAGGGGCCCTCACGAAGGTAGTGGAGGCGATCCGCGGCTGCCTCGCCCGCGTCGCCGGCCGCCGCCGGGTGCGGCTGACCGTAGCCGGGGTCGACGTGGAGGTCGCCGCCGACGTCGATGTCGCGCCGATCGTGGCAGCGCTCCTGGCTCAACCCAGCCGGCCCGTGACCGGGCTGCGGCGGGCGCTCGTGGTCGCGAACGCCCGGTACGACGCCCCGGCACTCGCCGCGTTGCGCGCTCCGACCCGCGACGGGCGGACCTTGGCGTTCGTGCTCTCCGGCGGCAACGTCAACGACTGCAGCCGCTTCACCGAGGTCATGGCCGCGATCCGGGTCGAGCGGTCCGGGCCCGTTCGACCTCGGGTTCGCCCGGATCACGTCATCGCCGACAAGGGCTACAGCTCCAAGGCCATCCGGACCGACCTACGCCAGCGCGGTATCGGGCACACCATCCCCGAACGCGCTGACCAGCAGGGCAGCCGTCGACTCGGCAGCTGCGGCGGCCGGCCGCCAGTCTCCGACAAGCAGCTCTACAAGCACCGCAACGTGGTCAGTCCCTGCCAACGCGGGTCAACGCGCAGGTCGTTACACTGACCACTCGCGCCCTCGTAGCTCAGGGGATAGAGCATCGGTTTCCTAACCCGACGCTCCGCCGATGCCCACAGGCCGATGACCTGCGGGTTCTTGTTTTCTACCTGTATGTGCCGGTCGCTTCGCGGCCTTGCTGCGATCGCTTGCCGAAGATCAGCTGGAACGCTGTGGGTCCTGAGTGCAGGCTTAATGCTGCCGCGAGCCGGAAGCCGAGGCATCCTCGGCGGGTTCGTTCTCGCCGAGCAGCTCCCGGCGCCATTCGGCGAATCGGCTACGAAGATCGTCCAGCGCTCGGTCGGCGACGCCGTACTGGGCGAAGTCGTCAGGATCGAGCAGGGTGGCTTGTCCGAGAGCGTCGGCGAAGACGCGGCGGTCGAAACCACGGTCGGCGCGCTGCGCGAGGGTGAGAAGGGCCTGGCGCGTGTAGCGGCCGGATCGGAGCGTGGCGTCGATGTCGATGAAGTCACGAGCGAACGCTCGCCCGTAGAGTGCGCTCATCTTGTTCGCGACCGCGTCGTCAGGGTGCAGTACCGGTCCGATCGCCATGAGGATCGGTTCGTTGGCACGCCAGTCCACGCCGAGTTCGACCTTGGAGATCCGCATGCCGTCGGTGACGGCCAGCCGGGCGAACGTGTCGTACTGCCGCTCGGTCTCGACGGTCAGGCCGTCGTCTCGGTAGGCGTGCACGACGGCGGTGACCGCGGTGGTGAACTCCTCGCGGCGGTCCCAGGCGGTGAACAGGTCGACGTCCTCGCTGGGTCGCTCCAGGAGCCCGGCGGCCTGCACCGCGTAGCCGCCCGCCAGAGCGAAGCCGTATCGATCGGCTGCCCCGAGCCCGGTACGGGCGAGGCGTTCGTGGAAGGGGTCCACCGCTATGCCGCGTTGCTGCGGTTTGCGGCGAGTTCGGGAAAGGCATCTTCCCAGCGCTGGCGGAGCTGGGGTGGCAGCCAGAGGGTGGGCCAGAGCCTTCGGAGGAGGTCGGCGTCGAGCCAGGTGTTCAGGTCCTCGACCGTGCTCGCCTCGGTGAGTACCACCTTGTACATGCTGGCCAGGCGTGTGGTCCGGTTCAGGTCGTACTCGGGGTGCCCGGACCAGTCGAGATGACGCGGAAGCGTCACCGCGCCTTCGGTGGGGCCGTGCAGTTCGGCAAGGGTTTGGGCCACCACGTAGGGCCTCCGGTCGCCGTAGGGCTGGTAGTCCGCCGGCGGTTGGGGTGATGTCCTGCGTCGGTTGATGTTGGTCGCCCGCCGGACCTCCGGTCGTAGCACCTGACGGATCGTCTCCCGGCTGTATCCGGTGACCCGCTGCAGGTCCACCGGCCGCCAGCCGGCCGCATGAAACGCCCGCAACTGCTCGTCCCGCTCGGTCAACGCCTGTGCCCGCGTCGCCTCATACCTGGAGACAACCGCGTGCAGCTCATCCTCGGAGAACCGACCCATGCCCGTCAGCCTACTACGCTAGGCCCAGCACGCTTGGCTTGTTTCCCATCGTGCTGGCGAAGACGTTGCTCCTCGTGGGCATGGTTGGGATCAGCCGCCGCATTGGCACCGAGCGAAGTGGATCAGCCGGCCGCTTACCGCTCCCTGTTCCTCGTTCCGCCAGGCAGTGATGACCGCGATCGGAGGCACTCATGTTTTGGTGAAGCCGAGGGCCCGGTATCCGGGCATGCGGCGTTGGAGTGAGGCGGCGAGGATGGGGGTGGCCGGGTCGTGGTAGTCGTGGACCTCGGCGAGGTCCTTGCCGGGTGCGGCGCGGATGACGCGGCCGGCGCATTGGACGAGTAGCCCGTCGTAGGAGATCGGGCCGGCGAGGAAGAGGGTGTCGAGGGCGGGGGCGTCGAAGCCTTCACCGATGAACGGTGTGGTGCCGATGACGAGGAGGCCTTCGCCGGTCTTGGCCTGGTCGAGTCGTTCGACGATGGTCCGTCGGTTGGTGGTGCTCATCGTTCCTTGCAGCACGAGCGCCTGGTGTCCTCGCGTCGAGAGCAGGGCGCTGAGTGCCTCGACGTGAGCGACCCGCCGGGTAAGGACGAGACAGTTGCGTCCACGGGTCAGGGCCGCGACGACGTCGTCGGCGATCCGAGCGTTGCGTGACTCGTCGACGGCGAGTCTTCGGTGCACCTCGGCGAGCCCGCCGGGCGCGTCAAGGTCGATGTAGCCGGGCTGGAATGTTGTCTCGTGAATGAACAGCGTTCGACGGGGTCCGGCGTCGGCGTGCATCGCTGCCGCGAGGGTGCCCGGTTCCTCGTCGGTCAGGGTGTGGCGGACGGGTCCGAGTTGCCAGGTGACGAGTTGGCCGAGGCCGTCGCGTCGAGTGGGGGTGGCGGTGAGGCCGAGCCAGAACTGCGCGGCGATCCGTTTGACCGAGTGCTCGTACGCGGCCGCGCCGAGGTGGTGGCATTCGTCGACGATGACGTGCCCGTACCCCTGGGTCAGGGAGGCGACGTCGTCGCGTCGCGCGAGAGACGGCAGCAGTGCGATGTCCACCGTGCCGGTGAGTTTGCGTCGGCCGCCACCGAGTTGACCGGGCTTGATTCCGAGGAACTGCTCAATGCGGACGCGCCACTGGTCGGCGAGGGCTTTGCGGTCGACGAGGACCAGGGCGGACGTGGTGCGTTCGGCGATCACGGCGCAGGCCATGACGGTCTTGCCGGAGCCCGGTGGGGCGACCAGAATTCCGTTGTCGTGGGCGAGAAGCGCGCCGACCGCGTCGGCCTGCTTGCCGGTGAGTTCGGCGGCGAACGCGGTTTCGATCTCGGCCCCGGAGTTTCGTACGTCCGTGACAGCCAGCCGCGACCCGGCGCGTTCGACGATCGTGGCGATGGTGTGCCGCAGGCCCCGCGGGAGAACCAGGCGGTCATCGAGGGTGAGGTCGTAGCCCTGGATGAAGCGAGGGGTGTCCCAGGTGGATTTGCGGAGTCGCTGCAGCTCGTAGAACTTCGGGTTGGCTATGGCGGCGGCGTGCTTGAACGTCGCCAGAGCGGCAGGGGTGAGCTGTGCGGCGTCGATGCTCAGCCCGGGACCGGCCTCCGCGTGGACCACCGGAGGCAGCGGAGGATGGACCTGCGTCGCGGCGGACCGGCTCATCGTGGCGACGTCGGCACCGGTGACGGCTTGCTTGGCCTGCCGGGCGACGTGTTCGGCGTCGCCGGGGCTGAGCCGGTCCAGCGTCGACAAGAACGCCCACTGGTCCGCGTACGGCTCGAGCGTGCCGAGGTCGAGAAACGTGGTCAGCCCGTCCTTGCGGCGCCGCCCCTGCAGCGGTGCGGCGATGAGGTTGCCGAAGCCACCCTCGGGCAGGACGTCCTGGTTGGGGAACAGCCGGTCGTACGAGCGCAGATCCATCGACCCGCGCAGCACCATCGCCTCACGCAGCAGGACGGTGCCGACGGCCCGCCCGGTGGCCGCGGGAACCGCGCCGGTGAAGAAGACCCACACGTGGGCGCCGCGGCCCGACTGGGAGATCTCCAACGCGGCGGGCACCGCGCTGGCCCGTGCCGCCTTCACGTACGCGAGGGCGTCGAGCATCGCCGTCGGCCCGTCGAAGTCGGCCACGACGAAGTGGCAGGTGTTGCCGGGCATCAGCGGGTACAGGCCCACGAACACGTCGCCGACCAGATGCGCCGCAACGACCTCCGTCGTCCGTGGCAGGTAGGTGGCACCGCGCCGGTCCATACCCTTACGCCAACCGCCAGCGACCGCGGGCATCCACCCGACAGCGCCGGTACGGGCGTTCTCCCACCGCACGGCGTACACGTCGGACCGGGGCCGGAACCGGTCGGCGAACAACGCCAGCTTGTCCCGAGTCGGCGAAGCCATGGTGACCAGCCCTGGCGGCTCAACCGGCGCGGACAACTGCTCCGGTGCCGCGGTCGTGTCCTGGCCGCGCAGTTCCAGCAGACGCGCCAGTCGAGTGTTCTCCGCCCGTAACCGCTCGACCTCCCGGCGAAGATCGACGAACTCGGCCACCGAACTCATGCCGACCATCCTCGCGTATCTGGCTCCGAACACCCCGACACCGGTCCGATATCCTCCGCCGATGGCATCGAAGGGACACGCCGCACTGGAGGCGATGATCGAGGAAGCCACGGTCGACGCGTACGGCGACGACGAGCAGCTCACCGGCCTGTTCACCATGATCGAGGAGCACCTGGTGGTGCCGTTCACGACCACCGTCCTCGGCGTCGAGGTCACGGTGCTAAAGGTCGACCTGATCGCGGACAGCATCGTCGCGGTCTGCACCCGAGTTCGCCACCGGCAGAGGATCGGCCTACTCGACCTGCCGCTACCCACCCCCGCGCCGGACGGCAGAGCGTGGATCGACGCCTACCGGCAATGGGCCGGAAGGTAGGCCACGATGAGCGAGTACCAGTACTACGAATTTACCGCCGTCGACCGGCCTCTCACCGGCCGGGAGCGGGCCGACCTGCGGTCGATGTCGACCCGGGCCGACATCACCGCCACCAGCTTCGTGAACACCTACGAGTGGGGCAACTTCAAGGGCGACCCGCGCAGGCTGATGGAACGGTATTTCGACGCGCACCTGTACCTGGCCAATTGGGGCACCCGCCAGCTCATGCTGCGGCTACCGAAACACGTGCTCGACCCCGCAACCGTCGCCCATTATTGCCAGGGTGACAGCGCGTCCGTGTGGGCCGCCGGCAAGCACGTCATCGTCGACCTCCATGACGAGGACGAGGACGGCACCGACGAGTGGGACCTCGACGGCCACGGTCTGCTCACCTCCATCATCCCGGTCCGGGCCGGCCTCGCCGCCGGCGACCTGCGCCTGCTATACCTGGCCTGGCTGCGCTGCGTACAGTCCGAGGAGATCGCCGACGACGAGCCCGAACCGCCCGTCCCCGCCGGCATGGGCACCCTCGACGCGCCCCTCACCGCCGTCGCCGAGTTTCTGCGCATCGACCCCGACCTGATCGCGGCCGCGGCGGCAGGGTCGGTGCCGGTCGCCCCCGGTGAACCGACCGCGGCGCAACTCCGCACCTGGGTCGTCGGGCTTCCCGCCCGGGACAAGGACGCCATCCTGACCGACCTGATCACCGGCGGCGACAGCCACCTACGCAGCCAACTGCTGCGCCGCTACCGCGACGCACACCGCACCGATACGCCCACCCCGGCAGTCGCCCGCACCGCCGGGGAGCTACTCGCCATCGCCGCGGACCTGCGCGCCGAACGGGAACGACGGGACGCCGAGCAGCGCGAACGCGACTGGGCTCGCAGGGAACGGTCCGCAGCGGCCGCCCGGCAACGGCACCTCGACGCCCTCGCGGTCGACCAACCCGCCGCCTGGCAGCGGGTCGACGAACTCATCGCCACGAAGAAGCCCCGCGAGTACGACACCGCAGTTCAACTCCTCGTTGACCTGCGCGATCTCGGCGACCGCGACGGAGCCAGCGCATCGTTCCGAAACCGGCTGGCCGAGCTACGGGCGGTGCACGCCCGCAAGCCCAGCCTGCTCGAACGCCTCAACCTCGCAGGCCTAGACACCTAAACAGCCTGCCCGGCGACCGATGGCCTCGCCGCTGTCGGCCGCTGCCCCGATACCACCGTCATGCCGTCGTTCTCCTCCCTGTGCGGACTCGTCGGACGACGTACGGAGCGCCGCCGAGTGACCGTCGCCGGAGACGGGAAGGCCGTGAGGCCGCCGCGGCGTGCCGGCGTGACGTCCCGAACAGCCGATGCCAACGGCAGCAGGCTCCAGGAGTTCGTCCGAACCCGCAACCAGACATCGAATGATGTCGTTTGCCGATTGGACCCGGAGGGTCGGGTGACTGTCTGGGTGTGTGCTGCCGATGTCATGGCCAGCTAGGAGTAGGACGCCCCGGCCCTCGCTGACGACCGCTGTATCAGCACTGGATGGAGACTTGCGACCGATCGCCCTTTCCGAAGTTGTGGCTACTGAACCGCGGCGGGTCCATGCCCCTTGACCAGCACGAGCGAGAAGGACCGCCCGCATCCAGGACCTCCTGACCATGATCAGCCCCGCCTTGGAGAAGGCGCTGAATCTGCGCAGCAGAGGTGCGCTCCGGCTCCTCGCGCAGTGGCAGACCCCCGCCGGGCTGCGCCGCGCCGGCGAAGCCCGCATCCTGGCCTACCTACGCCAGCACGGCGTGTGGGCCGCCAAGACACTCACCGCCAAAGTTCACGCCGCCGCGCGGACACAAACCGTCTCCGTCGCGGGAGAGGCCACCGCGGCCCTGATCGTGGGTCAGATGGCCACCGACCTCGAAGCGGTCAACGACCGCATCACCGCCATCGAGGAAACTATCGCCGCGGTGGTCGCCGAGCACGAGCTGGGGGAGATCCTCACCAGCCTGCCCGGCATCGGCACCACCCTCGCCGCCGAGTTCCTCGCCCACGCCGGCACCCTCACCACCTACTCCAGCCCCGCTGCACTCGCCGCCCACGCCGGGCTCGCGCCGATCTCCCGAGACTCCGGCCGCAGGCAGGGTCATCAGGTTCGGCCCCACCGCTACCACCGCGGCCTGCGCCGGGTGTTCAGCATGTCCAGCTTCACCGCCCTGACCCACTGCCCACGATCACGCGCCTACTACGACAAGAAAAGAGCCGAAGGAAAGACTCACCGCCAAGCCGCCGCCGCCCTTTCCAGACAACGCCTCAACGTCCTCTGGGCCTGCATCCGCGACAAGACCCTCTACCAGCCCAAACAGCCAAGATCGGCAGAGGTGGCGCTGTGCGAACTCGCATAGAGACTCCCTGGGCTGGGCGAACGGCGGTCCGGGGAACGTGGGTGAACGTGGGCCACTCCCTGCCACCCCAGGTGAACCCCCAGGTCGCTAGACTATGCGCTCGCGCCCTCGTAGCTCAGGGGATAGAGCATCGGTTTCCTAAGACGATGCTCTATCTGCGTTTGCAGGCTGTCTACCTGCATGCTCTTCAAGTTTGCCTTGGGTTTGCAGGTCGCAACGGGTACCTGCTGTGCTCGCCTGCTGAAGATCAGCGGTGGTCTCTGAATCTTGGGCGAGTGGCCAGCTTTTGCGATTCGACACACTGCCGGAATGCTTCAAGCTCGGCAACCTCCGGCAGCGCGAGCCAACCATGCAGAGTAAGCGCGGTTTGCGCCTCTCCTGCAGGTTCCACCGGTTCAAACGGCCGATGGGACGTGACTAGCCAGCTCTCTGGCCGGTCACGTCCCATCGAGAAGACCTGATAGAAGTCAGCAATGCGGCAATCCGAGGCCGCCTCGCCCGTCCGGCTGGATCCAGACTTCTGAAAGGTAGCCGGGACGCCCGTCGGACCACCGGACGCCGTACCAGAGACTCGAGCTGAACAGGCCCGGGTTGGCGTCATCGTCCGGGGAGTTGTTCTGCCCATTGGTGATCGTGCTCCCGTCGAGCTGACAGGTGGCCACGATCCGGGCACCGGTGCTCATGTTGGTGCCCTCGAGGGCGCAACCCCTTGTCCGGCAGGTGGGCTCCGTGCGGGAGGAAAGGTACGCAGGCTTGTCTTCGCGCATGGCCGTCGCGCCGTTGGTTACCAGGTTCTGCACCAACAAAGTCCGGGTGGCCGGGCCGGAAGGTTCCTGCCGGGCTGGCGTCTCCGGGCGCGGTCCGTCGGCGCTGGCTGGCGGTTCGTCATCCGCACCGCTGGTCGGCAACGCCGGGCTTGCCACCGAGGTTGGCCACGTCACGTGCTCGGACTCGACGCCCCAGACGTTCACCCAGTGCCCGCCGCTGTCCCCGCTGTAGCACCCGTCGTCCCTCGCCGCAGTGCCGTCGGCATTCACCACCAGGTCGAAGCTCTTGAACACGTCGGGGTCGTTGTCGTCCATGCACTGCACTCTGGCGTGCCAGCCCGGCGGAAACGCCGAAAGTCGTACCGCGTAAAAGTAGCCCGACGGGGCCGCCTTCCCCTGCGTCAGCGCGACGACGCTGTGCTTCAGTGGATCGACTGGCCGAGTCATCGACGCGTCGCACTTCGGCACCCTAATTTGGTCCCAGACCAGGTCGGACCACACGTACCCGGTCACCCCCGGGTGTGGGCTGCCCGACGGCGCCTCAACGACCCAGAACCACCGGCGGGAGGTACCGTCGCTCGGCGCGCTGGTGTCCGTCCAGCACTTCATGACCACCTGACTGCCGGCATCGAGCTCGTCGATGATGCCGAAGCCTTGCGTCTGGCCGGTGTTGTTGCCCTGCGGCCGTTCGCGGACCCGGACCTGGTCGCCGGTGTTGGGGGCCTGTACCCGGCTGACTCCCTCGTCCGCCTGCGTCCCGTCCGGGTTGAGCCGCCACCGCGGGTTGGCGGGGGCAGTTTCCGCGGCTTGGCCAGCCGCGACGGGGAGGCCGGGTTCGACGGACTCCAGTGTGCGCTGGTGAAGCACGAGGCTCACCGCTAGGACTAGGACGAGTCCGATACTGGCGATGAGGGCGGAGCGGAGCGGCTTCATAGGCGGAACCTCTCTGCGCGGAGTCTTCGGTCGACATGGTCGGGTTAGGTACCGGGGCAACTGGGGCCTAGCCGACCCGGCGAGGGCGGTGCCGTCGCTGCGATGAGTCGCCGATGGCGATGAGTCTCCGACGGCGAGTCCAGTTCCCGTTTGGTTCATTCTTTGCGTCGCCAGTGACCAGATGCTGACGCGGAGCGTGTCGGTGGTGTCCGGCGCCTCGCAGACGGCTGGACGGCGGTCAAGCAAGGCATCTGTGGGATGCCGGGGACCATGGTGGGGCGGGTGTTGGTACCCGGCCTTTGGTCACGTGTCGTTCTCATGAGGATCATAAGCCGGTACAGGCCGTACGGGTGTGTTCAGGGGAGGTAGATCCGACAGTGAACAGCAGGCCAGCGGGGCTAACCGCGACCAGCGCGGCCAAGGTGGACGGCCGGGCGGGCGTACAAGGCACCCCCGCTTGTGAAGCGTTTCACGAGCAAACTTGACCCGAGGATGGCATGGGTCGGGACTCGCCGCAAATTGATCTCTGTAATGCGAAAGCTATTCTAATCTATTACGGGCGAGCCTCCTCGGAAAGGGCCCTTCGACCCGCCGCAAGATCCAGGGGCCTCAGCGTGAGTGACTCATCGGCGGTTCTTCCCCGGCCTCATCACAGGGATGCGATGCATTGTGACACCGTCGGCGCCTGACTCGTCCATGAGTGTTGTAAGGGCCGGGCCTCCTGAAAGAGATCAATTTGGCTCCACTATGGTGGTCGTCCCCAGGGAAGGAGAAGCCGTGACGATAGCCCCATCTAACCCGGACCCTGAGGAGTCGAGCGGTTCCGACACCCAGAAGGAGAAGCGCAGGAAGCGGGAAAAGAAGGGGAACAGTTTCAAGATCCGGGACGCCAACAACGTCTACGTAAACTCCGGAACCGGAAACCGGGCTGGTGACACCAATCCTCCAGCGAAGAAGGGGATGAGCACGCTGCAGGTAGCGGCAAGCATCGCAGGAATCATCGGTGCTACTGCTGCGGTTGTTGCTCTCATCCTGGCGAACCGTCCGTCCGATTCGCCGGATAAGGACTCGAGCCAGGTTTCCGCCACCGGAAGCCTGGTCAGATCCACCGGCCGAACCTTTGAAGCACGGATCACTAGGACGATGGATGTTGACACCAACCGGTTCGTTGGTGTCAAGGCCTACAGCGATCCGACTACGCGTGGCAAGGGCACGGAGGTTGCCCATTACCCGGAGAACGGCAGCGTGTCTGTTTTGTGTCTCAACCCAAGCGGCCGCGAGATCAAGGACAGGCCGTGGGAGGACCGGTTGCCGGCGACCTCAGTCTGGTACCGATTGAGCACGCCGGATCCGCAGTGGATCCCGAGCATGTACGTCACCATCGACCCGGGTGCGGGAGCATCTGTGCCTCAGTGCTCTTAGCGGCTCGCACTTCTCTTGGCTGGGGTCTCCAGCACTACAGCCTGGATGATCACCAAGACGTCCTCGTTGCTGAGCCCGCAGGAGGCGGCGCCTCACTCGCGACCAGCGTTGCATCGCTCATCTCACCGCATGGCCTGATCGCGCACGGCGACCCCTCACGCTTCTCCCGGCCTCCATCCCGCCCAGTCAACGTAGGCGTCACCAATCCGGCGGCCAGCAACAGTGTCCTGTCTCAAGGCACCATCTCAGATCTAGGTCGTCCCGCGGTTCCGGACTCCTCATGCTGCTGCCCTGAACCTGTGGTGCCAGGCCATCGTCATCCCCAATCTGCTCAAGTAACGAAGGTGACAGAAGCCATCGCCATCTGCGAATCTTGTAGCTGACCAGCTCCTGGAACTGGGGAGACATCTTCGTGGAAGACCAGCAGCAGGCTGCGTTGCCACCCGAGCAGGCTGACGCTGAACCGGTCTACGAGCCGCAGCCGTACGCTTTCGAGCCCTCCCAGACGTCGTTCGCGGTCGAGGCCATAGACCTGGCCGTGAGTGGCGGCGCCGACAGTTGGGCGGCTGCAGCGGCGGTTGCTAACGCCCCAGCACCCGACGAACTTGGCGACGTCACGATGCTGCGGCGTGAACTGTGCCGGGCGCTGACCTACTCCCTGCACCTCGGCCTCGGGGGCGAGGAGCCCGGCTGCGGCCTCAACGCCGACGGCAATGGTCTATTGCCCGCCGTCAAGGACCTTCCCGAGCCGGTGATTCAACTGTGGCGGGCGGTCGCCGATTCGGTCACCGAACCTGCGGCCAATGCCCGGTTCCACGATCTGCTCTGGTGCCGCCGCGACCGGGGAGCCGGCCTGCACGCTGCCTGCGCGGCTCGCGCCTACCTGCAGCTGGTCGACACCGGCACGGTCGACATGGATGCCATGGAGTTCCTACTGCGGGCATGGACCCTGGCCCGTCAGATCAGCGATGCCGACGTCGACCACCAGGCCCGGGCCCGGCTCGGGCAGATCGTCGACGACATGATCACGCAGCACCCAGGGGCTCGGCCCGGCATCCTGCTCCCCGCTCTGGCGGCATTGTCGGTCGGGCCCGTACGAGCCAAGAAGAGCCCGCCGAAACCGGATCCGATCGACGTTGGTGATCTGCTGGTCCGCGCCGCGCCGCGGCCGCCTGTCGGCGCGGCAGCGACGCTACGGCTATCGCCCGCTACCGGCGTTCGCGGTCCCACGCACCCTCCCTGCTGCAGACCATCGCCCGCGATGAGGTCGCCGCCTACTTTCGCGACGCCGATTATGCCCCGCACCCGGCCGTGCGAATGGCCCGCCTGAGCGCCGCCGCCCGAATCGCTCACGAGCGGGGCCTCCGCGACCTCGAACGCGACGCCGCCACTCAGATGCAGAACATCGACCCGGCGTCGCTCGGCATGCATACCTTCACCGCGTCCAGCACGGTGCCCGCACACCGCATCGAGCCACTGCTGCACGGCTTCACCCGACCCGCTCGCTGGCAGCAAGCGATGGACGCCTTCCTGGACAGCGACTGCCCGACCGGTGACGTCACCCAACTGCGCGCCGAAGCCTTAGCCAACCACAGCCCCTTGAGCCGAATCCTGCGACCGGTCCGCTTCGCCGGCGGCCTGCCCCGCGCCGTTGCCGACACCGACCAGGACCTCGAGAAGCAGGAGATGAGCTTCTACGCCAGGGTCTTGGCCGAAAACCACGGACGCCTGCTCGCCACCGGCCTGAACCGCCTCGCCGACCGCTACGGCATCCCCAGCGAGGACGACATCGTCGACTACCTACTGACTCGTGGCGCCCGCGACCCCGCCTTGGCCCGCAGCCTCGCCAAGGCCCTGCGCCATTTCTGGAATCGGGACATCGAGTCGGCAATCCACCTCGCCACCCCCAAGGTCGAAACCGCAGCCCGCGCCTTGCTCATCGAGCTCGACGAAGGCATCTACCGCGCCGAATCAGCCAAGACCCCTGGCGGACTTCCGGGCCTCTACGCCCTGCTCGCGAACCTCGAGACCGTTGCCCTCGACGAGTCCTGGGCGTTCTTCTTCAACTGGCTACTCGCCGGACCATGGGGCGCAAACCTGCGTAACGACGTCTCCCACGGTCTGCCTGCACCGATGACGCCCGCCTACGCAGCCCTGATCCTGCGGGCCGTGTCCGTGCTGGCCATCATTGCCGGCCCGATGACCACCATTCGGCAGGACGCCAGCCAGCGCCGCGACCGCGACGAACTGATCGCGCTGCTCACCTCGTTGACGTCCGACACCGATCCGACCGGGCGGCGGCTCAACCGTCTTGCCGGATTCACCGAACGCCTGGCATGGCGGCTCCGCCTGGCCCAGGCGCGCCGAATCCAGCGCCGCAAGACCACTGAGCCTTTTCCAACCTGATCTTGCAGGTCAGGGACGGTGTGCGTAGCCCGGTGATCGATGAGGGCGAGGCTCCAGGTAAGACAGCAAATCGACCAAAACCCGATGCCCCAACACGGGAGCCTCGCCTGTGCTGTCTTACCCGTCCACGATCTCATTGTCCAGCCGGACCCTGAACCACCTGGCCGATCGTATCCGCAGCCACCGCAACCAGCGTCGATCCAGGTGGCGACGCCTCGACGCGGGACGGCAGGCACTTCTCGCTCTGGCTCACCTGCGCAACGGTGATACCTACACCCGCCTGGCTGCCGGGTTCGCCGTCGGCGTGAGCACCGCATGGCGGTACGTGCAGGAAGCGATAGCCCTGCTCGCGGCGACCGCCGATGACCTGGCCACCGCCATGGACCGGATCCGCCGGCTGGCGTACGCGATCCTGGACGGCACCCTGATTCCGATCGACCGGGTCGCCGACCAGAGGCCGTACTACTCCGGAAAACATAAGCGCCACGGCGTGAACGTGCAGGTCATCGCCGACGCGGCTGGCCGCCTCGTCTGGGCTTCGCCGGCACTGCCCGGCTCGGTCCACGACCTGACCGCAGCCCGAACCCACGGCATCATCGAGGCGCTGACCAGAGCTGATGTGATGACCTTCGCGGACAAGGGCTATCAGGGAGCCGGCGGGAGCGTGCGCACGCCGTTCAAACGGAGCCGCTTCCGGCCCAAGCTGTCACGCCGGCAGAAGGCCGTGAACCGCGCCCACGCGAAGATCCGCGCCCGCGGCGAACGAGCGATCGCCACCCTCAAGACCTGGAAGATCCTCACCAAGCTGCGCTGCTGCCCACGCCGAGCGACCACGATCGTGCAGGCCATCCTCGTTCTCCACCGCGTCGAAGCCAACCGCTACGCAGGATGAAAAGGGCTCAGGGGTTCTCCGCCGCCGTCTACCTCACCAGCTCAGGGCTAGTCGTCATTTGCCTGTCCAACCACACCGATATCGCCGCCGACCACGTGGCCGCCGCCGCACTTGCTGACCTAACCCACGACTCCAACGTCGATCCGGGTCAGATGCTGTCTCGTGCGCTGTCCAGCCGTTCGGCTCCCAAGGTCACCTCCCCGGGCGGCGTAGACCTCCAAGCGCCCCACATCACGCTCGGTACCTACACGTGCGCCGAGGTGCCCGGCTCGGTACGCCTGACCCGCTGTGCCGGCTCGCTGTTCTTGTGGCGTCGGGGAACCCTCGACCGCCTTACCTGCACCGGGTCCACCTACGTTGCGGACGGCCTCACGCTGACCCTCGATACCTCTTCGGCGGATGAGGATGTGCCAGGGCCGAATGGCTTCGTTCTTGATCTCGATCGCGCACCAGGGCTGCGCTATCGACGACGGCCCGACTGACCGACTACACCATTACAACGTCGGTGGTTCTCAAACCTCCCGCTCCGGCGCGGGGCGCCATAGCCGGCCGTTCTCAGCCGGGTTTGATGACGCCCAATCGGCAGGTCGTGTGCGTGGCTGACGGTCGGCTTACTCGGCTTGCTGCGTCCCACCTTCCGGATCAGCGAGATCGAACGTCCTGAACCCGCCCGGCGGCAGGCATTCGCCCATTAGCGCCATGTTCTCCAGGTGATTGCGCGTGAAGATCTCGGTGTAGACCATCCGGTCGTGGAGCGACTGCCGCCTGCCATCCAATCGGTAGCCGGCCCATGCCTGGATCTCCGGCGCGATGGCGACGCCCGTCAAGTCCGCCGTGATCTCCCGGGGCCGCAGCGGTCGGCTGGCCGTGAAGCGCCCGACCACCAGTTCCAGCTCAATATGGCTGTACGGCTCCACGGCCTCGTCAAACTTGATGGTGACGCCGCTCGGCGGCGCAATCCGGATGCGGTGCTCATCAACACGGCCGAGCCCGACGTGGAGCACTCGGTGGCGGTCCTTCCGGGCCAGCTCGTTGACCCACCAGGTCAGGTTGCTCTCAGGACCCCATGGGGACTGGTAAGGCTGCGACTTCTCAAGCGCCTCAATGATGTGCATCGGCAACATCGCGAGGCGTTTTGCTTGGCGACTGAACTCGGCCGTAGTCGAGCAGACCGGGTATTGGATACGCTCGGCCTGCGGCGGGGGATTCTGGCCCGTGATCGCGGAGGCCAAGGCGTAGATCGCGTTGTCGAGCGACGCCCGCAGCGCTGCCAGCCACTCGGAGAAGATCAGGGCCAGCTCGACCGGCGCTGGCTCGCGCATGACTGCCAGGATCTCCAGCGTGCAGGCATCGACGTTCCGGACATCGATGTCCCACGGATGCACCGAGATGTACTTCGCCCAGCACTCAGCGAACTCCTGGCGCTTGACGGACACGCGGTCGAGTCGCGCGAAGGCGAGATCGTAAAGCTCCTGCATAGGCGCTACGCCAGCTTCTCGAGGAGTAGGCGCAGTCTCTTGGCGCCCCTGTCGGAGATGCCCTGCGACATGACATAGGACGCCGCTTGCTCTGGTGCGAGGCGGCCGGACTGGACATGGTGCCCGAGGTGAGTGCGAACGTGCTGCTTCTCGTGCGGCCCAGTCCAACCGTTATTGCCGCCGAAGGACACCGCGTGATCGAGATCGGCCTTGACGTCGTCCGGGATGCTGCTCGTGTTCGTACTTCCGTCGAGCAGGTTGATGGCTTCCACCCCCGCCGCCCATTCAGCAAGCGGGAAGCTGACCGTCTCCACGACTGCGAGCGAGTAGCCGCGGGCGAGATCGAGCGCGAGCTTTAGCGTTCGCTCGTCCGGCACGTAGGCCAGCACAGGACCGCGATCGAACCGTTGCTTGCCCTGCGGCGTGGTCTGACCGCCACGGCGAGCAATCGCCTCTAGGCATCCGATGCCGACGCCGTTCTGGAAGGTGTTGGTCACCAGGAGTGGGGCTACCCCTTCGGCCTTGCTGCGCTCCCAGATCCATTCCGCAGCAAGGTCTGCGGCGTCCTCCCATGGTCGCTCCGGGTCGTCATCGGGTACCCAGGCTGCCGCTCGTAGGTACGTCGAGGGGTGCAGCTCGACCACCGGCCACCACCTCTCGAATCGTCGGACTACTGCATCGAGCATCCCACGCGTCACCGACAGGGCTGAGGCGACGAGCTTGCGTCAGCCGAGTCTCCTGCACCATTCCGCGAGGTGGCTCAGGCTCCGGCATCTGTCCGCAGATGCAGAGATGACCGGGAGTCAGCGGGTCTGTCTGTGGTGCCGCCCGCCTCGCCGGTGCCTGGTGGCCTCGCGAGTAGCCCGGTAGGTTCAGCTGTCGAGCACTTTCACTTCATCGATTGGGGATGCCGGCCACGTGTCGCAGATCGAGAAGATCGCCGCTGAACTTCGCGCGATGATGACCGGAGTCGAACGTGCACAGGGGTTGGCGACCGCCGCTGACAGTCAGGCACAGGAGGTGGCGTTGCGGGCCGCGGGCGCGGGCTTCGTCGCCGTGGCGACGGGTGTGGCTCGGGTGCGTAACGCGATCACGGGCATCCAGGGCGGCCTGGGAAGTCTTGCCGGTTCGATCGGTGAGGCGACGAAGGCGACTGCGGCGGTGCCGAACGAGGCCACCCCGCAGGAGACGATCGCCGGGTTGGCGCCCGTGCAGAGCGCCGTGGACGCCGCCCGTGACGCGGCGGCCGGGGTCATCACCGGAGTCGGTGAGGCGCAGCAGCTCGTCGCCGTGGTCCTGCAGGGTGGACAGCCCGGGCCGCTGTTGCAGGCGTTGGAGGCCATCAAGCAGGTCCTGGTGCTGATTGTTCAGCGCACTGGCGGGGCCCGGCAGGCCGTTGAGGCGGCGATCGCGCAGGCCCGGCAGTTGGGGTCGTCGGGAAACTGACGGGGGCTGGCGGTCACTCACCGGCCAGCCCTACCCCTTTCGCGCACGGCGATTCACCTTCGGCACCTCATGCCGCCGGCGACACTACGTCCGCTGACCAGGACCTCGGCGCACGCTGGACCAGGCAGCCGACCGGGGTCCCGGGTGGGACGCCGACAGGTCCGAAAACCAGAATTCCACCCCGGTTGGACGACGACGGGCGGCGTCCGTTGGAGCTCGAGAACGAATGCGCCGATATAGTCGCCAGCAAGAGCTACCGGGTCCACCAGAACCCCACCAGGCAGGAGATCGCCGAGGCCCGGCTCCGCACCGGTGACTCGGGCAACCCGAACAAGGATCCGGATTACCTGATCGAAGGTCACGTGTTCGACTGCTATTCGCCCACTGTCGGCAAGTCGCTGCGGGGCGTGTGGAGCGAGGTCCGCGCCAAGGTCGACAAGGAGCAGACCCAGCGAGTGGTGCTGAACCTGCACGACTGGCACGGAGACCTCGCGGCCCTGCGGACACAGTTCGACACCTGGCCCGTCGGGAGGCTGAAAGAACTCGTCGCGGTAACGCCGAGTGGCGCGATCGTGCAGATCGTCCGTCGAGACTGAGGAGAGGCGCGGAGATGGCTGTCGAGTTCAGGTTGACCCTGGCGGGTGACCTGCCCCTGGACCACGTGGCTGATCTCGTGGCGGTGGACGCCGCCGAGAAGCCCAGGCCGAGCGGCACCAACCCGCGGCTGCTCAGCGCTCGCCTCTACGACACCCGCGGGTACGCGCTGACCGTCTCCTCAGGCAGCCAGGGCTATTTCGATGCCGAGGCCGACGACGGTGCCCGCTGGGAGTGGGAGCCGGAGACGTACGTCGACATCGACTTTTCCATGCGGGCAGACGACCTGGTCGACAAGGGGATTCCGAACATGATGAAGGCCGTGGCCCGTGTGTTGGCCGCCCGGCAGGAGGACGCGGCGCTGGTCCAGAACGGCAACTGGCTTCTGCTGACCCGCGTCGGGGGCGAACTCCGCAGACATCGGCCTACCTGGTGGAGCCACTACGGCATAGACGACCTCATCATTACCCAATGAACCAGCCGAGCGCGGGTGACCCGCCGACGAACGACGCGGCTTCGACCCATCGTCCGTGGGCGATGTCGACGTCTTCTTCCTTGACCCGGCGGACCTGACTCGCGACAACGACGACCCGGCCGCCGCGCGGCTGATCGCGACCTTTCCGGAATCCCCCGTGGGAGGCGGTGCCCAGCCGGGGGAGCGGCTAGCCCGGCATGATCTTCGATGACGTGCGCGGTGTGTGCTCTCCAGCGGATGCCAACCGGGGTGAACCGGTGCCAACGTGGGTCACCATGAGCGACCGCCGGTCGCAACCCGGGGTTCGTGTGCTCCGGGTGTGCTCCTGGGCTGGGCGAACGCGGGTCCGGGTGACGTGGGTGAACGTGGGCCACTCCCTGCCACCCCAGGTGAACGCCCAGGTCGCTAGACTGGGCCCTCGCGCCCTCGTAGCTCAGGGGATAGAGCATCGGTTTCCTAAACCGTGTGTCGCAGGTTCGAATCCTGCCGGGGGCACCTCGCTACGCAGCCGAACCACCATCCGAGCTGGCAACACATGCGCTGCTCAATTAGAGCAGGTGTGCGGCTGTAGGTCACCGGAAGCCGTCGTTTGTCGCAGGTCGCGGAACAGGCGCGGGATGACCTTGAACTCATCCGCACTGGCCGGCAGCCGGCGGTACGTGGTGCGGCCAGTCGTGCTACGGCCCGCCACCCGCCATGGACAAAGCCGCAACAGGAACTCGGATGCCCTTCTCACATCACCTGATCGACACCGTAGACGGCCTGTGCGTGCGTGTACCCCTCGAATTCCAACTGCTTGATCAGGCCCGAACGGGAGAACGCCTGGGTGTCGAGGTAATTCTTCGCCATCTTGGCAGCCTGTTTTCTGTAGTCAACCTTCAGAGAATCCACGGCCCTGGTTGCGATCTTCCTCGGGTAGCCCTCGAACTCCAACTGCTTGATCAGGCCGGAGCGGGAGAACGCTTGATATTGCAGGTAATCGGAGGCGGCCCTGATGGCGTTCTGCTGCTCTACGGACAGCTTCGGCTCGGCCGGTGCCTTGGTGGTGGTCTTCGTCTTCGGCTTCGTTGCTGCTGTGGTAGGCGCTGCGGTGGTGGGTGTTGCGGTGGTAGGTGCTGCGGTGGTGATCTCCACCGCCGGTGCTGCGGGGCTTTCTGCCGGGACGGACGCTGCGGCGGCCGTCTCCGCGGTGGCGCTCCTTGCGGGAGGCGAGTCGGCACCGCCGACCGCCGCAGCGATGGTCACTCCGCCGCAGCAGAGCACCAAGACACCGCCGACGGCCGCTCCGATGATGAGCTTCATGGGGCGCTTCTTCGGAGGCTGCTGCGACTGCATAGCTGGATGACCGGGGGGCGGCGGAGCGCTGTAGCTCACTGATAGGACCCTTCGGGAGACTGAGCGTAACCGCGTACACGGCGAGTCTGCTCAGCCGGACCATCAAGAACCATCCCCGCTTCAGCCGATGATCGCCTCAGCCGTTGCTGGTGGAATGTCGGCCGACCGCTCGCACGTTCTGCTGCATGAGTTAGCCGGAGCGGGACATGTGGTTGCGAGCGCCGTACGTCACTTCGTCTCCGGAGGGGACGGCAGCGTCCACCGTGCAGAGGACGCGCAAAGGGTTCCGACTCGAAAACCGCTCCTGGTGAGTGCAGAAGCAGGTGAACGCCCTGCCGGAGGCACCTGCATTCACTCATTCCCCGACCGTTCGTCGCGGGTTCTAATCCTGGCCGGGGATACCGGGTCACACCCTTGGTCGGCTGCTATTCGGCCGTCCGGGTTCACGTGCTCACCCGGGCTTCCAGCGGCCAGTAGGCGACCTCTCCGCAGTCACAAACGAGCAAGGCGACCGTGCCCGTCGCGAGCTGCCAGGTGAGGTGGGCGGCCAGATCGCCGACGCGCACATGGTCGAGCACGGCCCCGGCGTACGCACCGGGCACGTCGTGGCGGGCGACGTGCTTGACGCCGGACACCGTGTTCACCAGGCTCACGTCGTCGACGTGCGGCACCAACTCGCCCGCCGCATCGGGTCGTCGCTCCACTGTCGATTCGAAGCGGACCGTGCGGATAAGCGGATGAGTCGGCACGAGGGTCCGCGTGTGTCACTCCCGGACCGCCCGGCCGACCCGGCTCACCTCATCTTGGCGACGATCTCGACGAGGTTGCCGTCCGGGTCGCGGAGCAGCGCGTTGCGGTTGCCGTTCCGGAGTCGTGCGGGGCCTGCACCACCGGCACGCCGGCGGCGGTGAGCCGCGCGAAGGCCGCGTCGACATCGGTACGGGCCGCTTGTGCCGGCGCGCTGGCCAATCGGGAGGAGATCAGGGCGCGTAGGTGGGGTCGACGACGGTCTCGGCGATGCGGGTCAGCCAGTGCAGGTCGTTGGCTTGAGATTCTGGACTGGAATCGGGGTTGAGGACGCTGCGTAAAAATAGGGCCACGTCGTCGAGGTGCCGCTCAGCGCGGTAGTAGCTCAGCATGGTCTGGTCCGGTTCCAGCGGCCCATAGCCTCGGCGGAAGAGCCTGGCGCGGTGCGCGTTGACCGGGTGGTCGCCGAAGTCTTGGCTGTAGACGAACATCAGGTCCCGCTCGCGCGGCGCCAGGATCGGCGCATCCCAGTCCACGACGTGCAGTGGACCGTCGCCGTCAGCGAGCAGGTTGCCGGGGTGGATGTCGGCGTGGCAGATCACGTGTTGAGATTGCGTCACTCGGGAGGCGAGGTGATCCACCGTTGCCGACAACCGTTGCAGCGCTGCACCGTACCGGTCCCAGAAAGTGCCGAGGGCCTCGCTCGCTGCGGCCTGCTCCCCGAGGATTCGCAGCCGCTCGCCCGCGCTCGATCGGTAGGTCTCGACCGGCAAGACCGCGGCGAGGTCGGCGCTCGGCTTAACCGCGTGCAGCCGACCCAGGAACTCACCGTACTCGACCCACTGACGGTCGGTGAGGCCGCGGCCCCACAGACTGCCGCCGGCGTGGAACGGATAGAGCAGCAGCTGGTAGTCCCCGAAGCCGCGAATGACTCTGCCCCCTGGAAGGTCGATCGGCGCTACGACCTGCCTGACGCCCTGCGCTCGAAGAAAGCGAGGCAGCAGGACGGCCGCCTGAGTGAACTCACCGCGGCGCATCTTCAGGAAGTAGCGCTCGCCGTCAAACGTGTCTACCCGGTACGCCCATGCCTGCCCGTCGAGCCCGACCGGCATGAACACGAGATCGGCCACGTCCACGGCCCAGGCGGCGGCCACCTCAGCCGCGAGCAACCGCTCGTCAACGCCAGGCTTGTCGAACATCGACGGAGCGTTGCAGCTCGCAGTCCGTCCAGCAAGGGATTTGCCACCTGTAGGCGGAGTCAGCAGCGAACCCCGAGCAGCCTCCCCGGGGTGGTCTGGCTCGCGGGCGAAACGGCTGTCGACAGTAACGATGACAGCAACGTCACCGGATGGCACCCTGACGAGCGTTGGCACGGACGACGCTTGCAGCGTGCAGTCGGTTCCGGACGCGTGCGGACGAGGCGCACAGAGCTTGTAAGCGAGACGTCAGATCGGTGCCGATTCGACCGGGCGCTGCTCGCGTTGCATTACTGCTCAGGCAACCCTGCTGGCGACCCGGACCGATGGCGCCAAGCGAGAGTCGCGGCCGTCAGCTGATCGTGGAAGCCAGTCCCGCGCTCGAGTGGACGATCGAGGATGCCCCGGCCGAACGGCCGGGGCAATCCTCGTGTGGCTCGATGTGCAGGCGTCGATCGCGGCAGATCCGCGAACGCGGCACGCAGTCAGTGTCGCGCCACTTCCCTGGTCGGTGGGGCGCGGGAAGGCGTGGCGCGTCAGCCGAGTGCGGATCGCCGGGCCGCCGGTCAGGGGACGATGACCACGCCGCCGCGTACGCCGCCCTGGGCAAGCCGTTCGTGGGCGGCGGCCGCGTCGGCGAAGGGGTACACGCCGGCGACCCGCAGCGGGATGTCGCCGCTGGTGACGAGTTTGACCAGTTCTGCCAGCCGGGATCCGTCCGACTGCACCTCGAGCGCGAAGGTCCGGATGCCCCGCACCGGCTCCGGGCGCAGCTGAGGTGACGCGGCCACGTAGCCGCCGCCGTCCCGGACGTGGTCCAGCAGCGAGGAACCGATCACCGCCAGGTCGATGACCGCGTCGTACGTCCCCGTCGGTTCGTCGGAGCGCGACAGGAACGCCGCGCCCAGCGACTCGACGAACTGGCGGTCGTCGGCTCCGGCGAGTCCGGTGGCGTGCAGGCCGGCTGCCCGCGCCAGGGCCAGGACGAACCCTCCGACCTGCCCGGCGGCGCCGGTGACGAGCACGGTCGAGCCCGCCGGGAGCGCGAGCAGGTCGAGGGCCTGGGCGGCGGCGAGTCCGTTGGTCGGCAGGGTCGCCGCCTCGGTGGCGGGGACGCCGGTGGGTGCGGTGGTCAGCGAGGTGGCGTCGAGCACCACGTACTCCGCGTGGGCCCCGGCGGTGGTTTGCAGCCATGGCGAAAAGCCGATGACCTCATCGCCGATCGTGTACTCCTCGACCGATGGCCCGACGGCGTCGACGGTGCCGACCACGTCCCAGCCGGGCGTGTACGGCAGACCGGTCGGCAGCGGTGCCGGGAACCGGCCGGAGCGGACCATGAGGTCGACCGGGTGGACGACGGACGCGGCGACCCGTACCCGCACCTGTCCCGGTCCGGCTTCGGGCGTCGGCACGTCGGCCACGTGCAGGACCTCCGGCCCTCCGAACTCTTCGTAACGAACTGCGCGCATCGTCGTCTCCCTCGTAGCCGTCGTGATCCCCACGACCGTACGAAGCGACGGGCACCGTGAGAAGGTAGGTACCTTGAAGTGCGTAGGGCACCGTAGGAGGGCGTGATGGCGACGACAACCACAGCGCAACGCCGCGAGCAGGCAAAACGTGATTACGACGCGTTCCTGGAGCGCTGCCCGACCCGGGAGCTGCTGAGCAGGCTCACCGACAAGTGGGTGGCGCTGGTGATCCCGGCGCTGGCGGACGGCCCGCAGCGGCACGGCGAACTCGCCCGCCGCATCGCCGGCATCAGTCAGAAGATGCTCACGCAAACCCTGCGGACGCTGGAGCGCGACGGCCTGGTCACCCGTACGGTCACCGCGTCGGTGCCGGTCCGCGTCGACTACGAGCTCACCCCGTTGGGCCATGAACTGTTCCCAGTCATGATCTCCATCAAGGACTGGGCGGAGTCACGCATGGACCGCGTGTTCGAAGCCCGAGCCCGATTCGACGCACTCCCCTGAGGGGCCGAATCCCGCCCGGGGCACTCCGGCAATCACCAGCGGTAGGCCAGGTTCACGGCGAGTGCGGCCAGCACGGTGACGAAGAAGACGGCCCATCCCACGAGATGACGTGACCCCACCCGCAGGTGCGCGATGAGCGCGCCGACGAAGTACAGCACCAGCCCCGCCGCGGCGAGGGTCCCCAGCAGCGGTACGGCGAAACCGGCCAGCAGTCCCACGGAGCCGGCCGCCAACAGCAGGCCCAGCACCGGTAGCCAGGACCGTGGCACCCGCTTCATGTCCGCCTGGGCCTTGGGATAGTCGTGGCCGATGAGGTAGGTGACCGCGGCGATGCCGGTGAACACCGAGGCGAGGATGGTGACTGTCACGTAAGCGGCGAACATGGACCCTCCCTGTGGTTTTGTCACCTCAGGGACGGGGCAGCTCCGCGAAACGTTACGGGCGTGGCGCGCTCAGCAGAACCCGGTGCCCTCCGGGGCATCCCGGAGGGCACCGCGGAGGGCACCGCGTCGTCGCAGGGTCAGAGGAATTTGTACATCTCGGCGGAGGCCGGCTCGGTGTCGCCGGCGGGCGGCGCGGTCACCGAGACCTGCTCGCCGAAGCCGCTCATCTTCATGTCGGTGACGAAATCACCGACGCTCTTCGTGGCGATCGTGTAGGACAGCGCGGTGAGCCGGCCGTCGGCGTCGACGGTCGCCTCGAAGGGGACCGCCGTGGGGTCCTTCGCCAGCTTGGCGGTGGACTTGAGGCCGTCGCGCATTCCACCGTCGGCGCCGGCGGCCTCCGCGGCCTTGTTCAGGTCGGCGGTGCCGCTGTAGCGGCCGGGGCTCACCTCCTGGGCGGTCACGATGCCGCCGATGATGCCGGTCTGCGCCTTGAGGTCGAACGACTGGCGCAACGAGCTGGTCGGCCGGAGCTTGTTGAGGTCGATCTTCATCCAGGGCTTCTCGCCCTCGAGCGAGTCGGACTTGATGTAGGCGGCATCGCCGATCAGCCGGGCCTCGATCGGCTCCGGGGCGTTCCCGGTGACGTGGATCGCCTTGGCGGCGGGGTCCATCTTGCCGCTGAGGGTGATCGACTGGTTGCCGGCCTTGACCGAGGCGTCCATGGTGACCGTGCCGGCGAGGCTGCGGTCCATGGCCTGCCGGACGGCGGCGACCGGTTCGACCTTGGTCGTGGCGGGGGCGGCGGAGGGGCCGGCCCCTCCGGTGTTGTCGCCGGAGGTGGTGCCGCAGCCGGCCACGAGGGCGGCGGCGAGGGCAATCGAAAGGGTAGGGATCAGTCGACGCATAGACGCGACCCTAACCAATGGGCACCACCCCCGGTGCACGACGGCCACCCGCAGGTCAGTCCGCCGGCAGTTGATCGGCCCGGGTGAGCACCCGGTCGACGAGGCCGTACTCCCGGGCCTGCTCGGCGGTGAACCAGCGGTCACGGTCCCAGTCCCGCTGGATCTCGTCGAGTGTCCGTCCACTGTGCTGGGCGATCAGCTCCTGCATGGTTCGCTTCACGTGCAGCATGTTCTCCGCCTGGATGGTGATGTCCGAGGCGGTGCCGCCCATCCCGCCGGAGGGCTGGTGCATCATGACCCGCGAGTGCGGCAGCGCGTACCGCTTGCCGGCCGCGCCGGCGCAGAGCAGGAACTGCCCCATCGAGCCGGCGAACCCGAGCGCCAGCGTGGCCACGTCGTTGCGGACGTAGCGCATCGTGTCGTAGACCGCCATTCCGGCGCTCACCGAGCCGCCCGGCGAGTTGATGTAGAGGTAGATGTCCCGGTCGGCGTCCTCGGCGGCGAGCAGCAGGATCTGCCCGCAGATCTGGTTGGCCGACTCCTCGGTTACCTCGGTGCCGAGGAAGACGATCCGCTCCCGCAGCAGCCGCTCGAACACCTGGTCACCGAAGGTCGGTTGCCCGCTGTCCCGCATCTGCACGCCGTACCCGATCATGTGTCGCCGCCTTCCGCCGTGCCGGCGGGCGGCGGGACCGCCCGGGGAGCCGGCTCCTCCAGCGTGCGCGTGGCGGCGGTCGCGGCCCAGGGATTCTGCCGGCGGCAGATCCGCCCAGGGCAGAACCCCGGCCGGCCTACACGAGGGTCAGTCGCCGCCGGCCCGCCCGGGCCCGGCGGCAGGCCAGCATCTTGGAGGTACGCGGACCGGGGCGCCCGGCCGACGTGGAGGCGATCAGCCGAACCCGCAGCCCCGCTCCTTGGACGGTCGACCCGACGGGCGAGGCTGGACCGCCGACGTGCAGGATCGGCCCGCCCAGCCGCAGCACCGGCCCGGCCGGCTGCCCTACGGGGGCCGGGGCGGCGGCCACGGGTGGCGTCGCCCCACCCGGCTGGAAGCCGATCCGCAACGCGGGGCCGGTCTCGTTGCGTGCCGAGGGCGCCTGCTCCAGCCGGGCCAGGGCGGCCCGGGGCGCGGCGGGAATGCGACGCTCGACCCGGCGCAGGTCGTCGCGGGCCTGTTCGAGCAGGTCGGAAAGGCGGATGCCGAGTGCCCGGCAGATCGCCGCGAGCACCTCCGACGAGGCTTCCTTGCGGCCCCGCTCGACCTCGGACAGGTAGGGCACGGAGACCCCGGCGGACGCGGCCACCTCGCGCAGCGTGCGGCCCTGGCTCTGGCGCAGCCGGCGCAGCACCCCGCCGATCACTCGTCGCAGCAACGACATGCGGACCTCACTCTCGCGGTCGTCGTCGGAGGAACACCCCCCATCATGCCGGTTGTCGGACCCGTCGGCGGTCCCGAGCGGGCCCGCGCCGCCGTCCAGCGCGGGCCCGGCTCGTCACTGACCGTCTGGCTCTTGACGGTCCCCGTCGAGCAACTCATGGCCTGGGCGGTCTCCTCGACGCTCAGATCCTGGAAGTACCGCATGACCAGCACCGCGCGTTGGCGCGGCGGTACCTGCCGCAACGCACCGACCAGGGTGATCCGGTCGGTCGGGTCGACCGTGGTCGTCGACACCTCGGGCAGGGCGGCGCCGAGCCGGACCCGCGCCCAGCGCGACCGCCGCTCGTCGATCAGCCGCCGCAGCAGCATGGTGCGGACGAGCGCATCCAGGTGGTCGGCCTGCCGCGCTCGCGCCCAGGAGCGGTACAACTCGGTGAGCACGCGCTGCAGGATGTCGTCGCCCCGGTCCCAGTCCCCGCACATCAGGTAGGCGGTCCTTCGCCACTGGACCATCCTGGACTGGACATACTCGGTGTATTCGTCGTCGGCCTCGGTTCGCCGTCTGCCGCTCGTCACGAGGGTTGCGCCCCCTCCGTCTGCCGGCCTGCACCGGTTCGTTGTTGTCGCCCGATAGTCGTGTGCGGGGGCCGGTGCGGTTGTCCGCTGCGCGACCCGGGCGTGCGACGTGCGGCGTACCCGCTATGTTGTGGTCGTGCAGGCGACGGCGGCGGAGCAGGTTCGACGGTGATCCATTTTCCCGCGCAGCGCCGGGGCCCGCTGAGCGCGCTGAGCCTCCGGCTCGCGGCCGCCCTGGGCCTGGTCTTCGCCGTGGTGGCGGCGGTCTACCTGGACCGGGACGGCTATCGCGACGTCAACGAGGACGGCCTCACCCTGCTCGACTGCTTCTACTACGCGGTCGTCTCGCTCTCCACGACCGGCTACGGGGACATCACCCCGGCCGCGCCGTCGGCCCGGCTGGTCAACGTCCTGTTCGTCACCCCAGCCCGGATTGTCTTCCTGATCATCCTGGTCGGCACCACCCTGGAAGTTCTGACCGAGCAGTACCGGACCGGCCGTCGCCTGTCGCGGTGGAGGAGAACCGTGAAGGACCACGTCATCATCTGCGGCTACGGCACCAAGGGCCGCAGTGCGGTCAACGCCCTGATGGAGAACGGCCTGGACCGGTCGAGGATCGTGGTGGTGGAGCGCAGCAGCGCCGCCCTGCGGCAGGCCACGTCGGCCGGGCTGGTGGCGATCGAGGGGTCGGCGACCCGGTCGTCCGTGCTGAACGAGGCGCACGTGCGCAACGCGAAGGCAGTGATCATCGCGACCGACAGTGACGATGCCTCGGTGCTTGTGGCGCTGACCGTACGGCAGCTCACCGCCGGGCAGGTCCGGATCATCGCGGCGGCGCGGGAGGCGGAGAACGCCCCGCTGCTCAAGCAGAGCGGCGCGCACCATGTGATCGTCTCCTCGGCGACCGCTGGCCGCCTGCTCGGCCTGTCCACCTCGGCGCCGCCGCTGATCGACGTGGTGGAGGACCTGCTCACGCCGGGGCAGGGCATGGCGCTGGCGATGCGCTCGGCGGAGCGGGACGAGGTCGGTCGCTCACCGCGTGAGCTGGACTCACTGGTGATCGCCCTGGTCCGGCGCGGCAAGGTGGTCACCCTGGCCGACCGGGCCGGTGCGGTGATCGAGACCGGCGACATGCTGGTGCACGTCCGCGACGACCGCCCGCAGTCCACGGCGACGGTCTGACGCTGCTGCGTCAGCAGGCGTCGGGCTCGTCGATGAGCGCTGCGCCGCAGCTGACCGGTGTCGTGGTGGCGGCCCGCCTGAGCAGCTCGTAGAGCGTCTCCCGCTCGGCTGGCTCCAGCGCCCCCAGCACCTCGTCTTCGGCGCCCGCGAGAGCGCACTCCGCCTCGTTGAGGCGTTTCGCACCATCTTCGGTGAGCTCGACGACATGTCGTCGGCGGTCCTGCGGTGACCGTCGGCGCTCGACCAGGTCTCTCGCTTCGAGGTCGTTGAGCAGCCCGACGATGTTGGTGCTGTCCATCTCGAGGGTGGTGGCGAGCGCCTGCTGACTGGTGCCGCCGCCCGCGCGCAACACCGTGAGCGCGACCAGGTGTCGGGGCCGCAGGCCCAGGGGAGCGAGCACCGACTCCGCCCGCAGTCGCATCCGCCGCGCCAGGTGGTCCAGCAGGGGGCCCGAGCGGTGCTCCGTCGGATCCAGCGGCAGGGCGGACATGTGACCCAGTCTACCGAGGCGCCGCAATATCTGCCTGCTATAAATAGTTGGTGTCTCACAGACGATCCTTGGAGGATGAATCATGAACCTGCTGCATATCGATTCGAGTATCCGGGGTGACTGGTCGGTTAGTCGGCGGCTCACCGCCCGTGCCGCCGCGGCCTGGCGCGCGGCACACCCCGACGGCACGGTGACCTACCGTGACCTGGGTGCCGAGCCGCTGCCGCACCTGGACTCGGCGGGCGGGCTGGCGCGGATGACGCCGCCGGACCAGCACACTCCGGCCCAGCGCGAGTCGTGGGAGCTCAGCGAGCGGCTGATCGACGAGGTGAAGCAGGCCGACGTGGTGCTGCTCGGGCTGCCGCTCTACAACTACGGCGCGCCGAGCAGCGTGAAGTCCTGGGTCGATCACCTGATCGTTGCCGGCCTCACCTACGACCCGACGACGCAGGAGGGCCTGCTCGGTGGCCGCGAGTTCGTGGTGCTGGCCACCCGGGGTGGCGGCTACGGCGAGGGCACCCCGCGGCACGGCTGGGACCACGCGGAGCAGTGGCTCCCGCATGGTCTGTCGATGACCGGTCTGGAGCCGCGTTTCATCAGCACCGAGCTGACCCTGGCACCGTCGGTGCCGGCGATGGCCGAGCTGATCCCGCTGCACGAGGCGAGCCTCGCGGCGACTGAGAAGGAGATCGACAACCTCTGGCTGCCGGCCTCCGCCCAGCGCTGAGGCGGCACCGGTAAGAACGAGAGCGGCCGTCCCCGTATCGGGGGGCGCCCCGCAGATCGGGAGAGGACACCGAGGAAAAACAATAAAAAAAAAAACCAACTAGTATTTCCGCTTTTGGTTTTTTAAATTTT
>NZ_JBEXHY010000058.1:0-33973 GCF_040608295.1 Micromonospora sp. NPDC005197
GCCGGCCGGCTCGGCGGCGGCCACACCGGACGCGTCGCTCCAGGTGTCCCACGCCTGGGCGCCCGAGGTGACCTCGACACCCTGCACCACAGTGACGAACCCGGCGGTACGCGACAGGGTGTGCCGGGCGGCGCTGAGGTAGAGCAGTTTCGCCCCCGCGCCCAGCTCACCGGTCGACGGGGCGAACGGGGCGGCGAACGACCCGAGCAGCGCCGCGCCGACGCTGCCCAGCGTGGTGGCCTCGTCGGTCGCCGGCGGGTCGAAGCGCACCAGGTCACCGGGCTTCAGGTCGGGGCGGCCCTTGAGGGTCAGCGTCCACGCCCTGCGCCGCGGTGCGGCCGTGCCGCCGGTCTCGGTGGCCGCGTACGGGTCGGTGTCCTGGGTGCCGTTCTCGGTGCACTCCAGCAGGCCGGTGGCGAGGGTCAGCGGTTTCGGCTCCCCCTCCGGGTACGGGATCGGCCGCTTCCCGACGTGCACGGTGCCGTCGCGGATCAGCAGCATCCCCCGCCCGTACGCGTTGAGCGACTGCTGCAACGCGCCGCCGATACGCTCCAGGGCGGCGCGGTAGAGCAGCCCAGCCCCGAAGGCGACCCGCTCGTCGCCGGCCGCCTCGGTGGCGCCCCGGGTCATCGTGCCGTCGGGGTTGGCGCCCCACCCGGTCACGTCGACCCGGGTCCGGTCGCCGATGGCCTGGATCGCGGCGGTGAAGGTGGCCGCCTCGAACCGTTCGGCGACCCGCTGCCCGAGCCGGGCGTACGCCTGCTCGACGAGGGTCAGCTCGGTGTCGTACGTCCGCTCCCCGGTGAGCCGGCGCACCTTCGTCACCCGCAGCACGGCGACCAGCGCCTGGGTCAGCTCGGCCGGGGTCGGGCCGGTGTTGACGCCGACCAGGTTGGTGAAGAACGCGCCGACGGAGGTGTTGGCGTCGCGCCAGTACAGGTGCAGTTTCGCCACCAGTGGCGGCTGCCCCTCGGCGGTACGCAGCGCGGCGAAGTGCTCGTCGATCAGGCCCTGCACGGTGATCGTGTACGCGCCGGGGCCCAGCCCGTCCGGCAGCGCGGCGTCGATGGCCGCGTAGTAGTCGGCGCTCGACAGGGTGAGCGCGACGTCGGGGCTGAGCCCGGTCGGGGTCTCCCGGTGAAACGTCAGGGTCCAGCCGGCGTCGTTGCCGACCGCGCCCTGGCGCACCTGGCCGGTCTGGAACGGCGTGAGCGTCACCGCAGCACCCTCCGCATCTTCTTGTCGAGCAGGTAGCGGTAGCGCAGCCTGCCGGGGCCCAGCTCGGATTCGACGCGCTGCGCGGGTGGGCGGCGACGCCAGACGAACTCATTGATAGGCGGCGGCCCGAAGGTGTCGACCGCGCGGTCGGCGGGCCGCCACGCCACCGTCAGGGTGGAGCCGTAGTCGCCGGAGCCGCGTACCGTCCCGGCGTGCAGCAGCCAGGCGAGCACCACCACCTCGACGGCGACCGGGGTGGTCCCGGCGGGGTCGACGGGTGTGCCGGCGTCGGGGCAGACCCGCCGCAGGCCGGCGGCGAGCGGCACCGAGCCGAGGATCCGGGTGCCCTGGCGGACGACCAGGCGCAGCGGCACCCGACCGACCAGGGCCGGCGCCCGGGGCGTGGCGGGCGGCGCGGGTCGGGGCGTCAGGTCGTCGGCGGAGCTGCTCACCACGGCGAGGGGGTCAGTGTTCAGCCACTGCCGGGCCAGGCCGGTGGGCAGGATCAGCACCGCGTGCACGCCGGCGCCCAGCTCGACGCGGTGCGGCAGGCCGGCGGTGAGGCTCTGCCGGACCTCGGTGAACCCGGGGGGCACCTCGATGGGCGTCTCCGGCAGCAGGTAGCGGTCGATCGGGAACGGTGGCATCAGTTGCCCAACCCGTCGGCGAGCGCGCCGACTCCGATGCTGGCCACGTCGAGCAGCTTGCCGAGCAGGCTGGGACGGGGCACGTGGACGAGGGTGATGGTGGTGTCCAGGACGTCGCGGCGGGCGGCCGAGGCGTTGAAGGTCAGTGACTGCACCTGCATGTCGGTGCGGATGGTCATCGAGGTGACGAGGATGAGCCCGCCGAACTTCCCCCCGGAGTACGCCGCGAGGGCGGTGCCCCGTTTGCTCGCCTCGGCCATCGTCTCCAGGGCGAACTTCCAGGCGTAGCGTTCCGCGCCGACGAGCACCCCGGTGAGGGTGATGGTGTCGTCGTGGGTGGCCACGATGGCCTTGTGCGCGGTGGAGCCGATCGGCGGCAGGTGGTAGGTCTGCGCGAGGGAGATGGCGGTGACCGCCCAGAGCGGGATCGGCAGCACCCCGTCGCTGATGATCGCCGACGGGACCGTGCCGTAGCGCATGAAGCTGCTGGTGATGGCCATGCTCAACGCCCTCCGACGGGTGGCAGCGGCACCGGCGTACCGGTGGGTTCGACGGCCAGGCCCAGGTCGCGCAGCGCCTGGGTGATCTCGCGGACCTCGCCCGCGGCGCTGGTGACCCGCAGCCGCAGCCGGCGTTCCTCAAGCGCCGCGCTGATGCGCGCGGGTCGGGTGGACGCGGAGCCGCGCCGGTTGATCCGGTCGATCTCGGCGGCGGCGTCCTCCATCCGGGAGATCGCGTCGAGGATGCGCGGGTCCGGGGTGAAGCCGGGGTCGTCGCGTTGCAGCCGCGCGATGGCGTCGCGGAAGTCGGCGGCGTCGCGGCGCAGGTTGGTGACCAGGTTGTCGGTGAGCGCGCTGACCCCGGCGACGCTGCTCGCTCGGTGCGACTTGTCGTCGACGAGCCACACCCAGCCGTCGTGGCCGATGCCGACGAGGTCGGTGCCGGCGACCTTGACGTTGGCGTCCGGTCCCTTGAGGAACAGCTCGATGCTGCTCAGGGAGAACGCGGCGCTGTACTCACCGAGGACACCCCGGCCATAGGTGACCATGTCGTGGCGCAGGTAGGCGCGGAAGCCGGGGCCGTCGTCGGCGCGTCCGCCCCCGTCGCGGAAGCGCCGCCACAGGGTGGCCAGGGCCTCCGGGTTGTGCACGGCGAGTTGTTGGGTGAGCCAGACGTCGCCGCCAGCCACCACGGCCCGCAGGTCCGGGTCACCGATGCGGGCCAGGGCGTCGGCGAGGCGGGCGTCGCTCATCTGCAGGCCGCGCGAGCGGGCCCGGCCGAGGTCGTCGACGGCGGTGCGCAGCCGGGCCAGCTCGTCGGGGGTGAGCCGACCGCCGAGGCGGGTCTCCAGATCGGCGACAGCCGCCCGCTTGCCACCCTCGCTCTCGGCGGCCACCGCGCGCCACAGCGCGGCCGGTTCCAGCTCGGCGGCGCGGCGCAGCGCCGCCTGCCGGTCCGCCGGCATGGCCCGGAACGCGTCACCGACGATCGCGGCCGGCTCGGTGTGCCGGCCGGCCGCGCCGCCGCCGCCGTCGAACTCGCGCAGCAGCGAGTCGGCGTACGCGCCGGCGTCGTCGGCCAACCGCAGCGGCGCGTCGCCGACGATGCCCTCGCGAGGTCGGCTCAGCTCGCGCATCTCGGTGCTGAGCTGGTCGAAATACTCCCCGAGGGTCGCCACCCGCACCCCATCGGGCAGGGTGCCACCCTCCAGCACATGGTCGAGGATCGCGGCGATGTTGTCCCGCAGGACGGCGATGCGTTCCAGCCGGTTGAGCGCGTTGCCCAGGTGCAGGTCGCCGACGTCGTCGACGATGCGGCGGATGAGGTGCTCCAGCAGCCGCCGGGACCGCACCTCGCCGGCCTCGCTGTGCTCGGCGATGGTCCGCATGAACCGGCGCAGCCGGGGGTTCGCGTCGGCGGCTGCGTGCACGGCGGCGGCGTCGAGGAACCGGCCGGCGCGGAACCGGCGGGGCCCGGTCACGGCCGCACCACCGGCACGCGCGGGCCGGACGCGGCGGCGTGCTGCGAGTCGAGCACCATGAGGATGAACCGGGCGCCCTCCGGGCCGCCGACCGCGCCGCTGAGCATCGCCTCGCGCTCCACGTACGCGAGGATCGGCTCCATCAGCTTCTGCACGACCCGTTCCAGCACCTCGTTGAGCAGGATCTCGGTGAGGAACGCCTGGAGCAGGTCGCGGGAGGCGGCTTCGACGATCTGTCGGGTGACCCGGCGTACCACGTACCCCCGGGCGGCGCGCAGCCCCGCGCGGACGCCGAAGCGCAGCGCGACCCGGCCGCCGCGCACGGCCGCGCCGCCGATGGTGCCGGCCTCCGGGATCAGCGACATCGCCAGCCCGAGGTACGCGGCGAACAGCTCGACCTCGACCTCGGTGCGGGTGAGCACCAGCTCCGGGTCGAGCATCGAGGAGTAGAGGCGGGCCCGCTGGTGGGCGTGCGCCACGTCGACGGCGGCGACGGCCACCCCGACCACGAAGCCCAGCGGTGGGCAGAGAATGGACAGCGCGATGATCCCCACCATGATGGCGAACGCGCTCAGCGCCTCCCGGCCCAACTCGGTGTGGAACAGGCTGTCGACGCCGGTGGCGTAGTAGAGGTTACCGCCGAAGAACTCGCCGATCTGCTGGTGCGTGACCAGGTGGATGCCCTGCAACGCGAAGCTCGACCCGGCGATGGTGGCCGACGGGATGTGCTCGCTGATGCGGCTGGACCGGAAGGCGAAGTGCGCATCGGTGCGGGCGCGGCCCAGCATCTCGGTGTTGTTGCGCCGCATGTCCTGCAGCACCCGCCACAACTCGTCGCGGATCGCCGACCGGTTGCCGGCGAAGCGGGCCAGCACGTCGGGCAGGTCGGTGATCTGCTTGACCAGCGGGTCGACGCCCTCGGCCTCGCCGCGCTGGATGACCAACGCCTGTTCGATGTCGGCGAGGGTCCACAGCACCGCGTGCGAGTCGCGGATGCGCGTGACGCCGTCGCGTTCGACGATCTCGCCGGCCGCGCCGGGGCTGGTCAGGGCGGCCTCGGTGGCGAGGAACGCGGTGGAGATGGCGCGGGCTGCCCCGTACCAGGCGGTGGACGGGTTGGCCATGCTCACCGTGGCGAGGACGCCGCCGCCGGCGTCGGTGTGCTCGGCCGTCCACCGCGCCGCCTCGTGCCGGCGCAGCCGCTCGCGCAGCCCCTGCAGTTCGGCGTAGTCGGTGAGCTGGGAGACGATCAACCGCTCGAAGATCGGCGCGTACTGGTCGAAGTGGGCGATCCGCGCGTTGATGCCGGTCTGCGAGCTGAGCAGCAGTTGCACAAGCATGGCCTGGCTGCCGACGATGAACAGCTGCCCCACCGCGGCCTTGACGGCTGGGCTGAGCGCCTGGACGAAGTGCAGGTTCCAGGAGGCGGACGAGTCGATCCAGCCACCCTGGACGCGGGCGAAGTGCTCGGGCTGGCTGTAGCGGCCCATGACCAGTTGGGCGAGGTGGTCCAGGCGGGGCACCACTCCGGCCAGGTGGCGCAGGAACTGCACGGCGGGCGAGGCGACCGGCCGGAAGTCCAGCGGGCCGAGCCCTCCGGTGCCCTCGGGGACGGGCCGGGTGAACGCCTCGCGTTCGGCGGAGCCGACCAGCAGGCTGATCGCCGCGGCCCGGCCGCGCAGCACGGCGGCGGCCTGGAGGCAGAAGTTCGCCGGATAGCGGCACGGCTCACCCATCTGCAGCCGGAACGCGATGTCGTCCATCAGCCGACGCAGCTCGTCGCCGTCCGGCCCGAGCGCGGCCAACTCCGGCTCGCCGTTGAACGGCGCGCAGGCGGGCATCGTCGAGTGCCCGCCGCCGACGACGGGGAACCGACTGCCCTCGGCGCCGGCCGGCGCGCTCGGGCTGCTCGGGTCGAAGACGAACCCGCCCCGCCGGCCGCCACCACTGCCGTCCCCGCTGCCTCCGGTGCCGCCGTCCGCCCCGGTGCCCGTGCCGCCAGCGCCGCCCGACCCACTGCCGGACCCGGTGCCCGTGCCCGCGCCGGTGCCGGTGCCGGTGCCGGTGCCGGTGCCGGTGCCGGTACCCGTGCCGGTGCCGGTGCCGGTACCCGTGCCCGCGCCGCCGGGTGGCGCGTTCGGGTCCGGCGGGGCCGCCGGGTGCTGCTCGATGGTGATCGGCAGCAGGTTGGCCGTGCCGGTCCAGTGCAGGGTGGCGTCGGTCTCCTCGGTGCCGACCAGCAGCAGGGACACCCCGCCGATGCTGACCACCACCAGGCACGTCGGCGTCGCCCCGCCCACCGAGGCGAGGATCGCGTCGACCCGCCGGGTCACCTCCGCGTCGACGGCCCGCTCGATCTGCGCCTGGTACTCCTGGGCGCTGGTGGTCTCGCCGCGCGGCGAAGCGGTCCGCAGCCGCTGCCGGATGTCGGCGCTCAGCTCCTCGTCCACCATGGCGACCAGGGCGCTCCGGTCGGCGACCGGCCGCCGCTGCACCGTCCCGGGCTGCGGGCTGGGCACCCGCTCCTCCACCTCGAAGTGCGGCTGCGGGGTGGCCCGGAACACCGTCTCGCCGAAGCGCTCGAAGGTCAGGACCGACAGTGGCGTGGTGGTCACCATGATCGCCCAGACCGGACGGCCGTCGGGGCCGACCACCCGCGCGATGATCCCCTGTGGTGCGCCGGAGGGCAGGCCACCGTGCTGGCGTACCGCCTCGCGGGCCAGCTCGGCGAAGTGATCGGCCAGGTAGGTGGCCGGTCGCAACAGCCACTGGTAGGTCACCGGAGGCGGCTCGTCTCCGTCCACCGGCACCTCGGCGGCGTCCCCGCCGTCGTCGTAGGACGGCACCCGGTAGACCGCGAGGAGGTGGCGCATCCGCTGCGGGTCGAACAGTTCGGTCGCCGGTCGGCTCAGCGGCGCGGCCACCCCGGCGGGCAGCCCCGGATCCAGCCGCGCCGCGGCGACCACCTCGTCGACGCGCCGGCGCAGCCGGGCCTCGAAGGCCCGCCGGTCGTCCGGGGACACCCGCTCGGCGGCCGGGCCGGTCCACCGGAAGTCCGGCGCCGCGGCGCGCACCTCCAGATAGCCGCCGCGCGGCGCGACCACCTCCTGCCGGGAGCGTTCCAGGGCGCGGGCCAGGGCCGCGGCGAGCGCGTCGGTCACGGCCGCCGGCCGCTCGGTCACCGACCGGGCGTCCAGCCGGATCCGCACCGGCACGTGCACCGAGATGGCCACCGTCAGAACCGCCCGTCCAGGTGCTCGGCGAGCCGGGCCAGCGCGAGGTCGGCGAGCGCGTCGGCGTCGAGGGCGCCGCCGGCCGCGACCACCTCGATCTCCACCGGGAAGTGGTACGCGATGACCGCGCGATCGTCCTCGGCCACCTGCTCGGCCTCCGCCTCGCTGCCGGCCGCCGGCAGCACCAGCTCACCCGCGTGCACCAGGGCCAGCCCGGTACGGGTGACCCGGGCGGCGCGGCCAGCTCCGGTCGCCATCTGCTACCTCCGGTTCCTCGTCGGTCGGTTACGGCAGAACGGACGGGTCGCCGGTCTTCGGGTCGACCGAGGCGGCCAGGCTGAAACCGCTGAAGGTCGCCGCCGGGGCGCCGGAGATGGTGGCGGTGGTGGGTGTCGCGCTGGTGATCAGGCAGTCCCGCAGCACGAAGGACGAGAACGCCCAGTCGTCGCCGGTGTGCTCCAGCAGCGCGATGTCGAACAGCTCGCCGTCGAGCGCCAGCTTGGTGAGCCGGCCGGCGACATCCCCGATCGCCTTGACGGTCATCGTGAAGTTCATCGACACCGGCGCGTGGATGACGCCCATGTGGGTCACCTCGCACGAGTGCAGCGCCTCGACGTTGAGCGAGAAGGACGGGCTGAACGAGTCGATCGGGCTGATCAACACCGTCTCGGTGCCCTTGGTGTACTGCACCGCGAGGCGGGTCTTCCACTCCATGGTCTGGTTCCTCCGGTCAGAACTTGGCCACGAGCGTGACCAGCAGGCGGCTCACGGCCGGGCCGTACGTGACGGTGACGACCAGGTCGACGGTGCGGTCGGCCCGGGCGGCGGTGACGATCGAGGTGTCGGTGGCGGTACGGGCGGCCTCGGGGATGGTGAGGATGTCGAGCACCGGGATCTCGACGCGGTAGTCGTCGATCACCGCCTGCCGCTTGAGTGGGCCGAGGATGCCGTCCACCTGGGTCTTGAGCAGGGTCATGCCCGGCTTGGTGATGCGGGCGTCGCCGACCAGGCCGATGAGACCTGCGCGGAGCATGAACTCGATCTGGTCGAGGGTGCGGACCAGGTCGACGTGCAGCAGGCTCGCATCGGTGGTGAAAAGCCGCCCGTCGGCGAAGTGCAGGCTCTCGCCGGTGATCAGCGTCGGGTCGATGATCGGAGTGAGGTTGGCCTCGGAGAGGCCCTTGATCTCGGCCGGGCTGTACTGCTTGGCCACCGGGATGGCCACCCCACGGATCTTCTTCAGCACGATGCTGTGGTGCACCGGCAGGCCGGCCACGGCCGCCATCGCGGCGGTGGCGGCGTCGCCGTCGGCGCCCCGGGCGGCGATCATCACCATCCGGCTGGTGCTGCTCTTGAGTGGGTTCGCCGCGGTGGTGATGTCGGCGACGTAGCTGGGGCCCTTCTCGGTGGCCGGGTTGACCATGGCGAAGCCGATCCGCCGCTGGCCGGCGGCCGACATCGTCTCCACGTGCGCCTTGAGCGCCTGCAACCCGGTGGGCGCCCCGGCTCCGGCCGGGTTGCCGACTGTCGACTCGTTGGCCAGCGACACCATGGTCACGTCGTCGGCGGCCTCCAGACCGCCGAGCGCGGCGGCGTAGTCGTCGCCGGCCACCTTGACCCCGTACACCTTGGCCGGCCGTGGGTCCTGCAGGAACGCCAGTTCCAGCGAGTTGTAGAGGGCGTTGCGGACCACGTTGCCGGCCTGCCGGCGGGCGAAGTTGGTGACCGCGTCGTCCAGGGTCTCGATCCGGACCGGCGTGTTCGCCGGGGCGGAGCCACCGTCGGCCGTGGACGGCGCCTTGCCCACCACGGCGATGACGCCCGGCGAGCGCTGGGCCAGCGGCGCCGGTGGCGGCACGATCCGGACCTCGATGAACGGGAATGCTGCTGTCGGTGCCACTGGTCCTCCCGGACGAAGTTGCTGCTGGTCTGGGTTCTCAGGTCGTCACGGCGGCCAGTCCGATGCCGCTGCGGGCGAGCCACTGGCCGGCGCGGGCGAACCGGGTGGCCCGCTTCTGCGCGGCGGTGCCGGCGTCGCCGCCGGGCCAACCGTCGTCGTCGAACGTCTCGATGGGGACCACCCAGACGGCGACCACCCGGTGCCGCCGCCGGACGTCGTCGGGTGCGGGCACGTCCAGGCCCAGCTCCTCGGCGCGGGCCCGGACCAGCCGCGTCTCGACGAGCAGGTCGGCGAGGGAGAAGCCCCGGTCGCGGATCAGCACGGCGGCGGCGAACGGCAGCGGACGGGGTGTGGGCGGCGCGGCCGGCGGCGCCGCGTAGCGCAGCCGTACGGTGGCGCCGGCGGTCTGCCCGCGCATCCGCGCCACCAGGTCACCCGCGTTCGCGGCGCCGACGCCCGCGAGCAGCCGGTCCAGGTGCGCGTCGGTGAACGCGGCCGGCTGGTGCAGGCCCGCCCGCAGCCGGGCCACCAGTCGGGTGCGACGCTCGGTCTCCAACAGCGCCGGGTCGGTGGGCAACGCGCCGAGGTCGGCGATGATCTGCGGGTCGACGTCGAAGGCCGGCACCGCCACGTCGAGGTCCTCGACCCGGTCCCGGGCGAGGCTCGTGCGCACCACCAGGCTGCCCCGCCAGAGCGCGTCGATGCGCAGCGCCGACCCGCCGAGGCCGTGCAGCCGTACGCGCAGCTCGGTACGGGTGGTGCCGCCGGAGCCCAGCCACTCCCCCTCGGCCAGCGTCGCGGGCGCGGCGGCGAAGCCGAGGGTCAGCTCGTCGAAGACCGCCGCGTACGGGGGCGCGACCGGCATCGCCTCGGTGTCGTACGCGGCCTCGACCAGGTGGGCCAGCGACGCGTCGTCGAAGACGGCGGCGCGGGTGCCCGGATCGGCCAACCGCACCAGCACCCCGTCGACGAAGTCCACCGCACCGGCCTCCCCGCTGCCCCTGCCAGGGCACGCCGCCCGGCTGGGCACGAGGATCGCGAAGGGGCCGTCACCCGAGCGTCACCACCACCGTCACCGTGCCCCGGCGAGGGCCGGACTGTCGGGAACTGAGCACCCACACAGTCAGCGGCGGCTTGTCGACTGACCGTCCTCGGCCGGGCTGGCGTTGTCTCGGCGGGAGGCACGATCCGGCGCGCCCGGCGCCGTCCGGCCTCGGTCACTCGTGAGAGCGACATACCTCAGAGTCATATTCATTCCTCAGAGTCATAACGCTCATTGGAGTAACCACCCCGCCGGCCGTCACCGACCGCGACATTCCGTACGTGCCTCCCGATCCGGCCGGGGCGACGCCTCGAGGGCCGGCCGAGTGCGACCGGCCGGCCCTCGGGTCGGTCAGAGCCGGTAGAAGTCGGTGTAGTGGTTGGGCGAGAACCAGGTGGCGCCGCTGCTGCGATTCACCACGATCCGGTACGCGTCGCGGGCAGCGCCCTGGGTACGCGGGTACACGTCGTACTCGTAGTAGGTGGCGTTGGTGGGCAGTTGACCCTCGTTGTTGTAGAACCGGCCGCCGGCGAAGTTGGACAGCCCGCCGCTCCAGGAGTACCAGCCGCGGCTGGTCGGGAAGCCCTTGGCGGACCAGCCGGAGCGTGCGGTGCGCGCGTCCGCGCAGCGGCTGACGGTGCAGGAGCTGTAGACCGCCGCCGACGCGGAGTCGGTCAGCCGTGGGGCCACCACGGACGGGCCGACCAGCGCGGCGGCGACCATGGTGAGGAGCAGGGCGAGGGTGGTGGTACGCCGGCGGATCGCGCCGAGCGTGGCCAGCGGGGACACGAGGGTGGACACAGGCTGCCTCCAGACCATCCGATCCATCGATCCGCGTGATTGGCGGACCGGAGTCAGTCTCGCCGTTGCCGGCCGTCAGCAACAGCCCGCGCACCCCAACTGCTCCACAATGCTCGATGAACCCCGGACCATCGGTCCCCCCACCAGCGGGGGCAGCGCGAGCATCCCGACGCCGACCCGACCTGGGGCCATCGGCGCGGCTACGGGCATATCGGTCATCGGTTGTTAGCGTGACATGCGGATCGGTGACCGTGAAGGGGTGCCATGACGGACGCTCCCGAGGAGAGGCCGAGGCCCGCGGACCTGTGGCGTCGGCGGGGCATCCGTGGGCTGACCATCGCCCGGGACGTGAGTGTCCGGGGTTGGCGGTGGTGGGCACGGACGTGGGATCGGCTGGTGGCCGCGCTCCAGGACGAGGCACCCGTCGGAGCCGGGGCCGGACCGTCCCCGCCGGGTCCGCTCATCGAACAGCGCGACGCGCCCCGGCTGATCGCGGTCCCCTCTCGCGGGTACGTGTACTCGTTCTACGTCCGCGCCACGTTCGCCTGGTCGTCACCCGCGAGCCTGCGCGCCGAGGTGTTGAGCTGGTACGTGCAGTACTTCCAACCGAACGCCATCCAACGGCTGACCCGGCTCGCCGCCGACGCCGCCCGGGACCTGCCGCCGCACCGGGCAGCCGATCTGGAGGTGGCGTTGCAGCGGGCGCTCGCCGACGATCCCGAGTGGCGCTACCAGCGCGGTGACGTCCTCATCACCTGCCGACCCGACGCCGCCGTCCGGCTCGACGAGCGGATCATGCCGGCGCTCCAGCCGCACGTCGACCGGATGGTGAAACTGGAGTACCAGTTCGACGAACAGTTGCGCAGGGCGACGTACGCCGAGGAGCTGAGCCGACGGTGGACGACGATCCTGGGCGACCACCTCGACGCGGACGCCGACCAGGAGGTGGCCGACGCCCGCCAGCACCTGCTCGCCGCCCAGCGGGAGGCCGCGCGGTGGATCGGCGAACTTCTTCATCTCCGCGCTACCAAATCTTGATCGGGTCGGCATAGACCTTCATGCCGATTGTTCCCGATCCGCGCGTTCTGCCATGATCGCCAACGCTGGCCCGGCTGGCTAGCATCCTCCCGTCCACCTCCGAGTAGCACCGCATCCCGCTCATGATCACTTGATGCTGAGCAGTTGTCAGGGGCTCCGGAGAACTGGTCAGCATCGAGTGATCATGAGCGAGCGCGGCGGCTGGCGAGGATTGCCAGGGTCTGCTGGCGGACCTCGGCGGGGTTCGCCAGGAGGCGGCGGTGGGTGAAGCGGACGACGAGGATTCCCCTGGTGGCCAGCAGGGCGTCGCGGCGGAGGTCGACCTCGCGTTCGACCGGATCGCCATGGGTGGTGGCGCCGTCCAGTTCGACGTTGACGCGCTCCGCCTCGGCGAACATGTCGAGGTAGATGGTTCGGGCACCGACCCGTACCCGCGCCTGCCGGGTGAAGGTGGGCATACCCGGACCCGTGAAGACGTGGTCGTGACCCCAGATCTCAAGCGGGCTGCGGCAACCGGCGGCGAGCCGATCCAGCAGACCGCGCAGCGCCGCGCGATCGGCCAACCGGGGCACGTCGGCCAGGGCGACGACGAGCCGCTGTGGCGTGGTGAGCCGGTCGTTGACCGCCCTGATGAGGGGCCCGGCGCGGTCGACCGGTGGCAGCAGCGGCCAACAGTCCACCAGGGTCCGGTCGAGCCGCGTCACCGGCAACCCACCCCGTACCACCACCTGCGGCGGCCCGACCGCGAACCCGGCGCGATGGCGCACCACGAGATGCGGCCGACCCCGCAGGCCCGATCCGGCGGGCAGATCGAGGTGTACCGGCTCACCAGGTGGCTGGCGGCGTAGGCCCCACACGTCGAGCGCGGTCAGTCGACCGAGCGCGCCGCAGCCGTCGGCGTACGCGAGGGCTGCCCGGCGTGCCAGCTCGGGCTCGATCCGGGCCAGGATCGGCACGTCCGCGCCCGTGCTCCGGATCAGGGTGGCGTCCAGGTAGACCCCGGGCAGCGGGCGCACCAACCGACCCGCCCGCCGGGCGGCCTGAATCGTCCACTCGGGTGCCACTCGCACCACGTCTGACCAGGTGCACAGCCCACCGCCCCGAACCAACAGGGCACGCAGTCGCGGATCCACAGGCTCGACCGTGCCGCACCGAGTCGTCGACCATTGCCTGTGCGGGCACCGCTGTGGACAGTGCAGGGGCCTGTGGACGGCACACCACTCCGCGGATCCCCATGGTATGCGGTGGTGATCCGTCCGGGCCTGCCCGGCCGTCGCCGCGCCGTCCGGGTCGGTCGTGGGAAAGAGCATGAATGAAGAAAGACGTTCGTCGGACGGGATGAGATCGTGGCTGCGCGGCGCCTGTCACGTCGCCCCGCACGGGCAGTCGTCGCCGGCAGAGGCGTCCTCCCGGTCGGGCCGGTTCACGGCTGGAGGGCAGATCACCATGGCGCACATCGATCTGGGGATCGACGAGAAGGAGTTTCCCGGCGTCACCGGCCCGATGCGGTACCGCCCGGAAACGGCGAAGCCGCTCAACGAGTTGGCCGAGGTGCTGCTGCGCGCCCCGCACACGCTCCCGCGCGGCGAGCGCGAGCTGATCGCCGCGTACGTCTCCGGGCGCAACGAGTGCACCTTTTGCTGCGCGTCGCACTCGGCGTTCGCCGCCGCGCAGCTCGATGAGGGCATGACCCTCGTCGACCAGGTACGCGCGGATCTCGACACCGCCCCCATCTCGGCCAAGCTGCGGGCGCTGCTGCGCATCGCCGGCGCGGTGCAGATCAGTGGCCGCAACGTCACCACCGAGCTGGTCGCCGACGCCCGCGCCGAGGGCGCCACCGACCTGGAGATCCACGACACCGTCCTGATCGCCGCCGCGTTCTGCATGTTCAACCGGTACGTCGACGGGCTCGGCACGTTCGCGCCCGAGGGCCAGGAGGCCTACGCCGGGATGGCACACCGGATCGTCGACGTCGGCTACGGGTCCGCGGCTCGTACACCGGCAGTCTGAGCACAACCACGGGTGACCGCACCCCGATCCCCCTGCGATGGTCGACGGGCACGCCTGATGAAGCCCGTCGGCCGTGCGGTTGGAGGGATCGATGGACCGTCCCCGCTTCCTGCTCGACGCCGCCCAGCGGCTCCGAGCTGACATGGTCGACCGGCTGAGCACACTCGTCTCCTGCGAGTCGGCACCGGGCTCGCTGCCTGAGCTGGAGTCCTGTGCCGACCTTCTCGCCGACTGGGGGGAGGACGTGCTCGGCCGGCCCGCCCACCGGGTCGTGATCGACGGCCTGCCGCACCTGCTGTGGCCGGCCGTCGACCAGCGCGTGCTGCTGCTCGGCCACTTCGACACCGTCTTTCCGGTGGGCACGATCCGGTCCCGGCCCTTCGCCGTCCGCGGGGACGTGGCGACGGGGCCCGGTGTGTGCGACATGAAGGCCGGCATCGTGCAGATGTTCACGGCCCTGAGCCTGATCGAGGACACCTCGGCGGTCGGCGTGCTGCTGACCTGCGACGAGGAGAGCGGGTCCGGCACGTCGCGGCACCTGATCGAGCGCGCGGCGCGGCGCTCGGGCGCGGTTCTCGTCTGCGAGGCGGCCACCCCGGACGGGCACCTGAAGGTGGCCCGCAAGGGTGGCTCGGTCTACCGCCTCACCGTCTCCGGTCGGGCGGCCCACGCCGGCGTCGAACCCCAGCGCGGAGTCAACGCCACCGTCGAGGTCGCCCACCAGGTTCTCAGCCTGGGCGCGCTCGGCGCGGCCGACAGCGGCGGCACCTCCGTCACACCGACAGTGCTCTCCGCCGGCACCACGACGAACACGGTGCCCGAGCGCGCCAGCGTGGCCGTCGACGTCCGGGCCTGGACGAGGGACGAACTCGAACGCGTCGACCACGCCATTCGCGGGCTCGTCCCGTTCCTGCCCGAGGCGACGTTGGCCGTGCAGGGTGGGATCAACCGCTACCCGATGGCTCCGGAGCTCGCGCGGCCACTGCTGGAGGTGGCCCAGTCGATCGCCCGCCGGCTGGGCATCCCGCGCCTGACCGGCGCGTACGCCGCTGGCGCGTCCGACGGCAACTTCACCGCCGCGCTGGGCGTACCGACCCTCGACGGACTGGGCGCGGTCGGTGGCGGAGCGCACGCCGCCGACGAGTACATCTGCCTCGACCGGATGCCCGAACGGACGGCGCTGCTCGCCGGACTCGTCGACGCGCTGTCCACGATGGATCATTTCGGGCCGCGACTCATCGACGACATCCCGTAACGTGCTTCTCGCCGGTGCGTGACCGGCAGCGAGGGGTCGGCTTCGGCATGCCTACGGGACAGCACTCGGAATCGCTCATTCCCCCGCTCGGCGTCGAGGAGGAATTCCTCGTCGTCGACGCCGACCGGGGCGAGGTCGTACCGGAGGCGGCCACCGTCGTCGACGGCGCGCGAGCGACGCTCGGCCCTCGGGTCGGCGGCGAGATCACCCGGTTGCAGATCGAGACCCGCACCGACCCGTGCCAGAGCCTCGACGACCTCGCCGCGCAGCTCGTCGAGGGCCGGGCCGCCATCCAGACCGCGGCCCGTTCGGCGGGTCTGCGGGTGATCGCCAGCGGCTCGCCGGTGCTGGGCCGTGCCGTGCCGCCGCCGCTCACCGAGGGGCCGCGGCAGGATCGGGGCACCGCCACCTTCCGTGGGCTGCACGACGAGCTGGCGATCTGCGCCGTGCACGTCCACGTGCAGCAGCCCGACCGGGACCGGGCCGTGCTGATCGGCAACCACCTGCGCGCACACCTGCCGGTGCTCCTCGCCCTCTGCGCCAACTCGCCCTACTGGGCGGAGCGCGACACCGGCTACGCGAGTTGGCGCAGCGTCACGTGGGGGCGCTGGCCGGTGGCCGGCCCGCCGCCGTACCTGACGTCCGCCCGGCAGTACGACGACCACGTGGACATGCTCCTCGACGCCGGCGCGCTGGTCGACCACGGCACGATCTTCTGGGACCTGCGCCTGTCCACACACCACCCCACGCTTGAGGTACGGGTGGCCGACGTCCCGGTCACCGCCGCCGAGTCCGCGGCGCTCGCTGCCCTGGTGCGGGCCCTGGTGGTCGCCGCCGGGGAGGCCGTGGACCGGGGCGACGAGGGCCCGCGGCTGGCTCCCGAGCTGCTGCGACTCGCCTACTGGCGGGCCGCCCGCGACGGGATGGGCGGCCACGGCGTCGACGTCGGCACGGGCCGGCTGCTGCCCGCCGCGGCCCTGGCGGAGCGGCTGGTCGAGCGTGCCCGGCCGGCGCTGGACGCGGCGGGTGACCGCGAACGGGTGGAGGGCTGGCTGAAGTGGCTCGCCGCGGACGGCGACGGCGCGACCCGTCAGCGTGCCGCCCAGGCGGTGCGCGGACGTCTGACCGACGTGGTCGACGAGCTCGTCAGCCGGACCGCCCCCGACCTGCCCGCCTGCGAACAGGGCACGCCTGCGTAACGACAGGCGGCGTCGGCTCCGCGATGCTGGAGGGACCGGAGACCGGCACCGTTTCGTCAGGGAGGCCACAGGTGAACGACACCGACCTGGTACCCAGGGTCCCCGTCCAGCATCACCGCCGACCGCCGGCCGACATGGTGCGCGAGGCGGAGGCGTTCGCTCAGCGGATGGCGCAGCGCCGGTCAGTGCGGGACTTCGCCAGTGACCCGCTGCCCGACGGGGTCGTCGAGGCCGCGATCCGGGCGGCGTCGACCGCGCCCAGCGGCGCCAACGTGCAGCCGTGGCGGTTCGTCGTCCTGACCGACCCGGCCCGCAAACGCCGGCTGCGCGAGGCCGCCGAGGCCGAGGAACGGGCGTTCTACGACCGCCGCGCCTCGCCGGAGTGGCTGGGTGCGATCGCCGGGCTCGGCACCGACTGGCGCAAGCCGTTCCTGGAGACCGCTCCGGCCGTCATCGTCGTGTTCGAGGTGCACCAGGGGCCGCACAGCCCGAAGCCGTACTACGTCAAGGAGTCCGTCGGCATCGCGGTCGGCCTGCTGATCACCGCGCTGCACCACGCCGGCCTGGTCACACTGACCCACACGCCCAGCCCGATGCGGTTCCTCAACGAGGTGTGCGAGCGACCTGCGGAGGAGCGCCCGTACGTCGTGATGCCCGTCGGTTATCCCACCCCGGACGCCCACGTCCCCGACCTGCCCCGCAAACCCCTCGACGAGATCATGATCCGCTGGTGAGGTCCCCGGTCAGGAACTCGACCAACGGCTCGACGTGTCGGTCCGGGCGTCGCCACTCGGCGAGCAGATCCTCCAGCAGGTGCTGTTCGTGGACGAGTTCCGTGCCGCGGTAACGCCGGATCACCGGGTGGATGAAGGCGCTCTCCCGGGCCCGGTCGGGGGTCGGGTGCCGGTCGATGGCGAAGACGTCGCCGTAGTCGTCGCGGCCCCACCACAACGCGAGCGTGTACCACTGCGTGGCCGCCGCGAAACGCTCCACGGCGTAGTCCTCCGGCAGGTCCTCGTAGTGGTGGATGTCGCCGGTGGCCTCGTCACGGACGAAGACGTCGCAAAGGTACTCGAACTGGGTCCACAACGCCGAGGACCAGTTGACGCGGTCGAGCATCAGCTTGGTCAGCGACACGGCGTCGGCCGGCGTCGTGGCGTACGACAGCGGCACGGCCTCGTAGCGCTCCCGCAGGATCCGGGTGAACGTCCGGAGGTTGTACCGGAAGCCGTCGATGAACGGCGACGACGCGTGCTTCGCGTCCCGCGCCTGGGCGATCGTGCCGGCGAAGTACAGATCGTCGATTGTGCTGGACTGCCAGTCCGGGCGTAGGCCGGGCATGCGGCCGTCGCGCACCATCTCGGGTCGGGACGTCTCGTCGAACATCGTCGTGTCCATCCGGAACCCGGTGCACCGCAGCACCGTGTGGTAGTCCAGTTCGGCGGTCTCCCCCTCGGCGTGGGTGTACGTGATCGACACCCGGAACCGCCCGTCGACGGGCCGGATCTCGTCGATCGTGCAGTCCAACACCGAGTGCAGCGTCTTGAACTGGTAGCTGTCGAGGATCGCGCCGTACTGACCACGCACGTCCCCGGGGTGCTTGGTGTTCCACGCCAGTCGCAGGGGCTGCCGGCTGGCGAGGTGCACCATCGACGCTCGGCCGAGGATGGCCGACGCGGTCTCGAAAGCCGAATTGCCCTTACCGATGATCAGGACCCGCTGACCGTCGTACGCCGTGGGGTCGACGACCATGTCCTCGTACCCGATGGCATGCTCGATGCCCTTGATGGCCGGCACGAAGGGCCGGCCCCAGCCCGTCGCGACGACCAGGCAGCGCGCGCGCACCTCTCCCTGGTCGGTGCCCACGACGAAGCCGTCGCCGGTCCGGGTGATCCGCTCGACAGTCGTGCCGAAACGGATGTTGAGCGCATGGACCCGCTGGAACTCGGCGAGGTAGCGCACCAGGTCGTCAGCGGCCGGCAGGTACTCCTCGCTGAAGCGCGGGAACAGCAGGTCCGGGGAGTCGTTGAGCAGCGAGTTCCAGTCCCAGCGCAGGCGGATCTCCGGATCGGTGCTGTCGGTGTGCACCTTGTTCAGCGAGATGAGCCGGCGGTGGCGCGGGAACCGCCGGAAGAAACCGCCGGGCTCGTCGCCACTCTCCAGCGTCAGGTAGTCGGCGCCGTGCTGCTGAAGGTAGTAGCTCAGTTGAAGGCCGGCGGGCCCCGCCCCGACGATGACGTACCGGTGTTCACTGCTGAGCATCCTGCGGCCCTTCGACGGAGGGGTGAATCCATCGACCATGGGATGCCAAGCGATATGTGTCAATGCCGTTCGTCATCTTCCCGGGAACGCGGAGAGGGCCGGTCGTACCGGAAACCCAATGCCTTCCGGGAGTCCCGATCCGCCTTGTAGGCGGCGCCGAGCGCCAGGTTGATCGCGACCCGTTCCGCGGTGTCGTCGAAACCCTCGATGTCGAACGCCCGGAACAGCTGGATACCGTCTCCGGGCCCGTTCCGGACCTCGATCCGCCCGTCCACGTCGATGTAACTGGACGCCGTGACAGAGCCCTTCTCGAAGACGTCGTTCGGGCCGGCGACCACGGATTTGTCCACGACGCTGGTCAACTCGTGCGGAGCCGCGAGGAGCTGTTCCAGCCGGGACTGGGCTCGCCGTACTCCCGCAGCGTCGTCGGGCTCGAACACCCACAACCAGATCCCCTCCGGGCGGGCGTTCCAGCAGATGAGTTCGGGCCCGGCGAACGCACCCTCGACATCGCACGTCACGAGCGCGTCGGGGAAACGCCGTCGCAGCTCAGCCACCCGTGTGGCGAGGCCGCCCGCGTACGCGGCGTGTTCCGAGATGTCCCACGCCACCTACGGCTCGCGCATCCAGGTCTTCGGGTCGGTCACGAAGACGCCCTTGCCCTGCTGCCGCCGGATCACCCGCAGCGCCTCCAACCGGGCGTAGGCCATCTGCACAGTCCCGTGGCTGACGTCGTATCGCACACGTAGTTCAGCGATAGAGGGCAGCTTGTCCCCCGGCTTGACTTTCTTCGACCTGACATCGGCGATCACATCATCGGCGATGCGCCAGTAATCCGGCACTTCTCGCATGGCACTCCTCGCGTGGCAACCCGATTTGATCACACCGCGACGCACCTAACAAGCAGCGTTGACTTAACTAGCATGTCTAGATATGTTGGAGCGGAGCCGGTCCTCGCGTGGCAACGAGTGCGGCTCATCCCCTCGGTCGGGGCGGGTGCGTGTGCCCGTCCCGACCCCACCACCGCGATCTCGCGCTCCCGCCTGCTCTCAGAAAGGACTGTCGTGGCTCAGGTGTATCGAGGTGGCCGGCCCTACCCCGCCGGCTACGCGGCCCGGTTGACCCCGTACGAGGTGCGGACCCGCGAGTTCGCCGCGCATCGGCGCGGCGTCGACCCCGTGGAGGTACGCGAGTTCCAAGCCCGGGTGGCCGATGAGCTGGGCATGCTCAACGAGACGGTACGGCTGCTCAGCCGGGAGAACGACCGGCTCGGACGGGCACTACGGGACTGGCAGACCATGCACGCGCGGGAGTGCCGGCCGCCGCACGAGCAGCATCCCAACTCCGGCCACTGGTGACCGCGCGCCCCTCCCCAGGCGACCTTCTCGTCATCGACGGTCGAGCCTCGGTGCAGTTCGCCGGGGACCGCGCCCTGACCTTCCGCGTCGTGTCGGTGTCGAACCAGCCGACGTACGAGGGCTGGGTCTGGTTGACGGGCTACGTCCTCGACCGCCGAGGCGACGCGACCGTCAAGCGCGAGGTCTTCGTACAACTCGCCGGTCTCCGGACTCCGAAAGGCACCGGGGAGATCCCCTCCACGGTTCGTCACACGTCGTCGACGCGTACCGTGCTCTCGGCCGGTACGGTCGTCCGGCCGGCGAGCGCCTGACGTAGCGCGGCGGACTGCTCCACCGAGCCGCCCCGGACGCCGAGGCTCCGTCGGGCCGCCCGGTAGTAGCCGTCCCGGGCCTCGTTGACCCTGTCCAGTTGTGCCGAGATGTCTTCCGGAACTTGGACGATCCCCCGGGCCAGCCGCTCCAACTGCCAGATCGCGTCCCGCCAGGCCGCGGCGGCGAGCACCGTGGGCTCGTCGCCGAGAAGCAGCAGGTTCTCCCAGACGATGGTGCGCCGCGCGTCCGACTCGGCGAGCCGGGCGAGGCCCTCCTCCCGGTCGATCGGGTGGCTGTGCGACCCAGGCCGCAGGTGGGCCGTCATCCGCAACGCCACCGCGTGACTCTCCTTGAGGGCGTGCGCGAACTCGACGTACGCGTCGAGGCGTCGCTCGTCCCAGCGCACGTTCTGGCTACGACGCCAGCGCGCGCGGTCGGCGAGCGAGGTGGCGAGGATCGTGCCCAAGGTGCCGACCAACACACCGAGGAGCGCCGGAAGCTGCGTCAGGAACGTGCCCACGACGCCGAGGCTGCCGTACCGGGGTGGGCTGTGCCAACCCGCCGCCGGCGGACGGGACGCGACGAGGGGGCACTGTCCGTCCTGCTGCCGGTCGGGAAACGTGACCTGATTGAGGGACGTCGCGGTGGCACCCGCCGTCCATAGTGGTGGTCGGTCACCGATGTCGCACAGGACGGACAACCGATGAAGACGGTAGCGAACCTGGGCCGGACGGGCATTTCATCGGTCCCCGCGGACCTGCTGGAGCGGACCGAGCTTGAGGTGCTGTCCCTGTACGGCAACGAGATCCGCAGGCTACCGCCCGAGATCGGCGCTCTGGGGCAGCTGGAGAAGCTGGACCTCGCTGGAAACAGGCTGAGCAACCTCCCGCGCGAGATCGGCGAGCTGAAGCGCCTCCGCGAGCTGGATCTCGGCGGAAACCGGCTCACGGTCCTGCCCGAGGAGCTTGGTGCGCTGCCCGATCTGCAACTGCTCGACCTGCGGGGCAACCTGCTCAAGACCCTCCCGACGAGTCTCGCGCCGCTGCTGATCCGGGGTCAGCTGACGATCCGGCTCGACGACAACCCGCTGGACCAGGCCCTGATCGAGACGCTGCGTCGTGGGGACGCCGCGCTGGGGGCGTACCTGCAGAGCCTGGGGGACGGGGCTCCGCAGTACGAGGCCAAGATCCTGCTGGTGGGCGAGGGGAACGTCGGCAAGACGTCGCTGGTGGGCGCGCTCAACGGCGAGCAGTTCGTGAAGGGGCGTCCGACAACGCACGGCATTCAGATCCGGGAGTTGGTTCTGCCGCACCCGTTCCTGAACGAGACGTTGACGCTGCGCACCTGGGACTTCGGTGGCCAGGAGATCTACCGGGTGACCCACCAGTTCTTCTTCAGTCGACGCGCCATCTACCTGCTCGTCTGGCACCCACGCGAGGGCCAGGAGCAGGGCGAGGTGGAGGGCTGGCTGCACCGCATCCGACTGCGGGTGGGAACGGAGGCCTCGGTGATGATCGTGGCCACCCACGCGGACGAACGGCGGCCGGAGTTGGACTTCCCGCGCCTGCGGGAGCTGTTCCCGGGCATGATCGCGGGCCAGTACGCGGTGGACAGCGAAACCAACCGCGGCGTCACGGCGCTACGGAGGGCCATCGGCGACGAGGCGGCACGGCTGCCGCAGATGGGCCAGTTGACCAGCCGCCGGTGGGCCAGCGCCCGGGACGAGATCCTGGCGCAGGCCGGTGCCCAGCCGCAGATGTCCTTCGAGGACTTCGCCGCGATCTGCCGCCGTCACCGGGTCCGCGACGACGAGGTCGTCCACCTTGCCGAGTTGCTGCACGACCTGGGCCAGGTCATTTACTACGGCGACGACGACGGTCTGCGCGACATCGTGATCCTCAACCCCGAGTGGCTGACGAAGGCGATCAGCCACGTGCTGGAGGACCACGGCGTTCGGGCTGGCGACGGAATCCTCGAACACCACGAGCTGCGGCACATCTGGCGTCCGCGCGACGACGGCCTGTCGTACAACCCGGTCCACCACCCGTTCTTCCTGCGGTTGATGGAGAAGTTCGACGTCTCGTACCGGCTAAACGACGGTGACCGGAGCCTGATCGCCCAGTTGGTCCGGTACGAGCGCCCCCGGCTGCCGTGGGAGGCGACACAGCCGGTACCGGACGGTATCCGGGTGCTGCGGCTCACCTGTGAACTCGGCGAGAGCGCGCCGCCGGGCCTGGTCTCGTGGATCACCGTCCGCCACCACGACGCGTCGACGGGTCGGCACTGGCGGCGAGGCGTGTTCCTGCGCCATCCGATCGACACGTACCAGTCCGAGGCGCTGGTGGAGTTGCAGGCCGACCACAGGTTGGCCATCGAAGTCCGCGCTCCGTCGCCCGATCTCTTCTTCAACGTGCTGCGGGACAGCCTGGAGCGCCTCCTCACCACGCGCTGGCCGGGCCTGCCCTTCAAGCTGTTCGTACCGTGCCCGAGCCGCGACGCCGACGGCGTGGCCTGCACCGGGCGTTTTCCGCTCGACGGGCTGATCAAGTTCCGGGAGCGTTCGACGCGTCCCGGCCCGGTCCAGTCCGTCGGCCTGTTCGACGTGACCCCGGCGGCCGGGACGAACCGGCCGGAGGTCGTACTCCCCTGCCTGACCTGCCAGCAGGACCACGACGTCGCCGGCCTGCTGACCGGTTTCGTGGCGCCGCAGCCCTTCGGCGCGGAGCTGAACCGGCTGGAACGACGGCTCAGCACCCTCAGCCAGGAGGTCGGCCTGATCGGGGACCATGTGGCGGAGACGGCGTCGTTCGCCGCGGACACGGCCCACCACCTGCGCCGACTGGTGCGGGCCGTCGGCACGGAGGTGACCGACTGCCCGCGGCTGTTCACCGTCGCCACGATCCCGCCCATCGGCTGGCGTCGTCTCTCGTTCGGGCAGCGGTCGATCCGGATCACCCTCTGGTGCGAGCAGCCCGGCGAATGGCACACCTGGGACGGGGCCAGCTACGAGCTGACCCAGCCGCGCGCCTGGCTGGAGAAGGCCGCGCCGTACCTGAACCTGGTGTTCAAGACCCTGCGCCTCGTGTATCCGGTGGCGGCCTCGGTGGCCGGCTACGTCGCGCCCAACCTGGAGCACGCGCAGCGGGAGTTGGACCTGATGAAGAGTCTGATCGACTCGTTGCCCACGTCGCTCGCCGAGGACGCGCTGGCCGCGCCGCCCGAGTCACGGCACGCCCTGACCGTGGCACAGGGCGCCGCCCTGCGCTCGTTCAAGGTGCTGCTCATGGAGTTGGACGCCGTACGGACGTTTGGTGGGCTCGGCCGGGTGCTGACGTCCACCGGGGAGTTCCTGTGGGTGTGCCCGACCCACCGACGCATGCACGACCCAGGTCTGCCAGTGCTGCCCGCCTGACACCGCGCCGCCCCGATCGGTGGCAGCTCAGCAGAACGGCACGCGGCGTGTCGAATCGCTCAGCTGCCACCGATCACGGGCGGCCGCAGATCCCGGCGCGTCGCGAGGATCGCCAGGGTCTCCCGGCGTACGTCGTCGGCCTCGTTGACCAGCCGGCGATGGGCGAAGCGGACCACCAGGATTCCGACGGTCGCCAACAGAGCGTCCCGGCGCAGGTCGGCCTCCCGTTGGCGGGGGTCGCCAGGGGTGGTGGAGCCGTCGAGTTCGATGTTGACCCGTTCCCGCTCGGCGAACATGTCGAGGTACACGGTGCGGCGCCCGAGACGCACCGGCACCTGCCGGCGGAACTCCGGCATGGTCGGGCCGGTGAACACGTGCTCGTGGCCCCAGATCTCCAGCGGGCTACGGCTTCCCTCGCCGAGCCTGGTCAGCAGGATCCGCAACGCTGCCCGGTCGGTCAGCTTCGGCTCGCTGCTGAGGGCGACCGCCAGCCGCTCCGGGGTGGTCAGCCAGTCGTTGACCGCCCGGATCACCGGCGCCCGTCGCTCGGCGGACGGCAGGATCGGCCACGAGTCGACGATGGTCTGCTCAAGACGGGTCACCGTCAGCCCTCTGCGGACGACCACGTGCGGCGGCTCGATGACGAGGCCCCTGCGTCGGTGCACCACCACTCCCGGGCGCGTCCGTAGGCCAGCGTTGATCGGTGCGCTGAGGTGCAGTGGCTCGTTGGCAGTCGGCGCGTGCAGGCCCCATGCGGCGAGCGCGCTGACATGGCTGAGTGTCGCGCACCCCCGTGCCCACGCGAGAGCCGCGAGCGGGGCCACGCCCGGGTCGAGCTGCTTCAGGACCGGGATGCCCGGCCGACTGTCCACCAGGTGCGCCGCCACGAAGACCTCCGGCAGCACCCGTACCAATTCACCGCCGCGGCAGGCATGCTCCAGCGCCCACTCCGGCACCACCTGGGTCACCGCCGCGCGGGTGACCAGCCCTCCGGACCGTTTCACCAGTTCCCGCAGCACCGAGTTCACACCACGCACCGTGCGGCTCCGCCCCCGAGGGCCGCAAGGACCCCCGTCGGCCTCTGTGGACAGCACTCCCCATGTGGAAAACCCCCACGTGCGCCCACGTTCTGCTAGCCCGCGATGATCGGTGGCACCTCAACAGCGAAGCTGTCGGCGTGTCATGTCGCCCAGCCGCCAACGATCAAGGGGGCGGGGGCTCACGCGGCCAGGGTGGCGTAGCGGCCGTTGCGGTTGAGCAGGCTGTCGTGGGTGCCGGTCTCGACGATGCGGCCGTGGTCGAGGACGGCGATCTGGTCGGCGGCGCGGACGGTGGAGAGCCGGTGCGCGATGGTGAGCACCGTCCGACCCTCGGAGAGCACGTCGAACGCTTTCTGTACGGCGCGTTCGGTCTCGGTGTCCAGCGCGCTGGTGGCCTCGTCGAGGACCAGGATGCGCGGGTCGCGCAGCAGCGTACGGGCGATGGCGAGTCGTTGCTTCTCGCCGCCGGAGAAGCGGTGCCCGCGGGAGCCGACCATCGTGTCGTACCCGTCGGGGAGGCCGGCGATGAGGTCGTGGATCTGGGCGGCGCGGGCGGCGGCCTCGATCTCGGGGTCGGTGGCGTCCGGCCGGGCGTAGCGCAGGTTCTCCCGGACGGTGGTGTGCAGCAGGTACGTCTCCTGGCTGACGACGCCGACGATCGCGGCCAGGTCGGTCAGGCGCAGGTCGCGCAGGTCGACGCCGTCGATGGTGATGCGGCCGGCGGTCGGGTCGTGCAGGCGGCTGACCAGTCCGGCGAGGGTGCTCTTGCCGGAGCCGGTCTCGCCGACGAGGGCGAGGCTGGTGCCGGCGGGCACGTCGAGGGTGACGCCGGCGAGGGCGGCGGTGTCGCTGCCGGGGTAGCCGAAGGTGACGTCCGCGAGGCGCAGGTGGCCGCGGACCCGGGCGGGGTCGAGGCGGACCGGCTCGGCGGGGTCGGCCACGTCGACCGGCAGGTCGAGGTATTCGAAGATCCGGGCGAACAGCGCCAGCGAGGCGGTCAGCGACACGCCCACGTTGAGCAGGCCCATCAGTGGCCGGAACAGGCCGCCCTGCAGGGCGGTGAAGGCGACCAGGGTGCCGATGCTCAGCGTGCCGGCGGTGCCGGGCAGGCCGGCGGCGAGGTAGATCACTGCCGGTACGGCGGCGAAGATGATGCTCATCGAGGCCATCCGCCAGCGGCCGGCCAGCTCGCTGCGCAGCTCCAGGTCGACGAGGCGGGCCGACGAGGCGGTGAATCGGTCGATCAGGGCGGGGCCGGTGCCGAGGGTCTTGGCGAGCTGCACGCCGCTGATCGACAGCCCCTCCTCGACGGTGACGTTGAGGTCGGCGAGTTCGCGCTGGCGCTGGTCGGTGATCTCGCGGCGCATCCGGGCGACCCGGCGGGTCAGCCAGATGGCCGGCGGGAGCACCACGAGCGAGACCAGGGAGAGCTGCCAGGAGAGCGCGACCATGGCGACGGCGGTGGCGACCACGGTGGTGAGGTTGGCCGCGACGGCGGTGGCGGTGGAGGTGACCACCGACTGCATGCCGCCGATGTCGTTGGTGATGCGCGACTGCACCTCGCCGGTGCGGGTGCGGGTGAAGAAGCCGAGTGACTGCCGCTGGAGGTGGCTGAACACGTCGGTGCGCAGCCGGTGCATGACCCGCTGCCCGACCTGGGTGGAGATCCAGGTCTGGACGACGCCGAGGGCGGCGGTCACGGCGGCCACGGCGACCATGCCGAGGACCAGCCAGACCAGCAGGGTCACGTCGCCCTGCGGAAGGGCACGGTCGATCACGGCACGCAGCAGGAACGGGCTGGCCATCGCGACGACCGAGGAGAGCACGATGATCGCGGTGACGATGGCCAGCGCGGGTCGGTGGGGGGTGAACAGGCGGCCGATGCGGCGCAGGGACACCTGGCGGGCCTGCGTCTTCTCCTCGGCGCTAACGGTGCGGTGGCCGCGGTCGCGGCCCATCGGGGTGGGTTCCAAGGGGGAACTCCTTCCGGAGGCGATATGCTGAGGTTACCTCAACATGAGGGAACAACAGTATCGGCTGCTACCGTATTCCGGTGACCGAGGACACCACCGACAGCGGCGACGAGAGCCTGGCCGAGACGTTCTGGGCGGTCGCGTCCCGTCTGCGCCGACAGACCCGGGAGTCGTTGGCGCCGTGGGACGTCACCCCCAGCCAGTCCCGCGCGCTCGGGGTGCTCGGCCGTCACGGTGAGGTACGCCCCGGCACGCTCGCCGAGCACCTGCACATCGCGCCCCGCTCGGCCACCGAGGTCGTCGACGACCTTCAGGCCCGAGGGCTCGTCGAACGGAGACCCGACCCGGCCGACCGCCGGGCGACCCTGGTCGCGCTCACCGACGAGGGCACCCGCGTCAGCGCCGCCATCCGGGCCGCCCGCCGCGCCGAGGCGGACCGCTTCTTCGGCCACCTCCCCGACGCCGACCGCGCCGAGCTGGCCCGCATCCTGCGCACCCTGCGCGCATAACCGCCCCGCGCGCGGGTAGCCAGCCGCCCCGCTCGTTCGCCGGACCCCCGCCACCACCAGCCGGGGAGACGTGACAGGAGGCGCTCATGTCTGCCCTGAACCACCGCCACCCCGCCTGATGTGCGGGATCAGCGGGGAGGTGCGCTTCGACGGCCGGCCGCCCGACGCGGCGGCGGTCACCCGGATGACCGAGGCGATGCGCTCGCGCGGCCCGGACGACGAGGGCCTGTACGCCGACGACTGGGTGCTCCTCGGGCACCGGCGGCTGACCATCATCGACCTGTCCGATGCCGGCGGCCAGCCGATGGTGCGCGACGACCTGGGCCTGGCGCTGGTCTTCAACGGGTGCATCTACAACTACCCGCAGCTGCGCGAGGAGCTGCGGAACGCCGGGTACTCCTTCGGATCCACCAGCGACACCGAGGTGATCCTGGTGGCGTACGCGCACTGGGGTGAACGCTTCGTCGACCACCTGGTCGGCATGTTCGCGATCGGGCTGGTCGACCGGCCCCGGCGGCGGCTCGTCCTGGCCCGCGACCGGCTCGGCATCAAACCGCTCTACCTCGCCGAGGCCCCCGGGCGGCTCCGGTTCGCCTCCACCCTGCCCGCGCTGCTGCGGGCCGGCGACGTCGACACCGGCATCGACCCGGTGGGGCTGCACCACTACCTGTCCTGGCACTCCATCGTGCCGGCGCCCAGGACCGTGCTGCGTGGCGTCCGCAAGCTGCCGCCCGCCACGGTGCGGGTGATCGAGGCCGACGGGCGCAGCCGTGAGCAGGTGTACTGGCAGCCCGACTACGTGCGGGAGCCGGCCGACGCCGGGATGGACGCCGCCGACTGGCGGGCCGCCATCTCCGACGCGCTGCGCACGGCCGTACGCCGACGGCTGGTCGCCGACGTCCCGGTCGGGGTGCTGCTCTCCGGCGGTCTGGACTCCAGCCTCATCGTGGCGCTGCTCGCCGAGGCCGGCCAGGAGCACCTTCGCACGTTCAGCATCGGCTTCGACAGCCGGGGCGACGAGTCCGGCGACGAGTTCCACTACTCCGACCTGGTGGCCCGCGCGTACGACACCGACCACCACCGGATCCGGCTCGCCGACGACGACCTGACGCCCGCCGTACGAGGGGCCGTGCTGGCCATGACCGAGCCGATGGGCAGCCACGACGTGGTCGCCTTCCACCTGCTCTCAGAGCAGGTGGCGCGGCATGTGAAGGTGGCGCAGTCCGGGCAGGGCGCCGACGAGGTGTTCGCCGGCTACGGCTACCACCAGCCGCTGACCCAGGTGCCCCGCCACGGCGCCGCCGAGACGTTCGCCGCCGCGTTCTTCGACCGTGGCCACGACGAGCTGCGCGCCATCGTCGGCCCGGCGTACGCGCTGGAGCGCGACGCCAGTCGTGACCTGCTCACCGACCACCTCGCCGCGCCCGGGGCGCAGACCGCGCTGGACGCCGTCCTGCGCCTGGACACCCACCTGATGCTCCCCGACGACCCGGTGAAGCGGGTGGACAGCATGTCCATGGCCTGGGGGCTGGAGGTGCGCACGCCGTTCCTCGACCAGGACCTGGTCACCCTCGCCGCGCGCTGCCCACCGGAGCACAAGGTGGCCCAGGGCGGTAAGGGCGTGCTCAAGGAGGTCGCCCGGGAGGTGCTGCCGGCCGAGGTGGTCGACCGGCCGAAGGGCTACTTCCCGGTGCCGGCGCTGCGCAACGTGGACGGGCCGGTGCGCGAGCTGGTCGCCGAAGCGTTGCAGGCCCCGGTCGCGCGCGAGCGGGGCCTGTTCCGCCCCGAGTACGTGGCGCGGCTGCTCGCCGAGCCGGACCGGGCCGAGGCCGCGGCGGGCAGCAACAAGCTGTGGCAGCTCGGTCTGCTGGAACTGTGGTTGCAGACCCACGACATCCGTTGACAACGGCCCATTAGCCGGCGGCGGTGTGGGCGGCGAGGTCGTCGATGACCGCGCGCAGGTCGCCGGTGTGCTCCAGCACCCGTCGCTGTCGGGTCGCCCCGGTGCCGTCGCGGCGCAGCCGGGCCAGTTGGGCCAGCACGTAGCCGAGATCGCCGTGACGCAGCAGCGCCGGGGCGATCACCGCCATCAGCTCGTCCACCAGGTCCCAGGCCGGTCGGGCGCCGCCGGCGCGCAGGTCGATCAGCTCGCCGTCGAGGCCGTCGTGGGCCGCCCGCCAGTGCGCCGCGGCGACGAGGCAGTCGCGCACGGGCGGGGCGAGCACCCCGGCGCGTACGTCGTCGGCCAGTGTCGCGACCAGGCTGCGGACCAGGGCGGCGACCAGCACGGCGTCGTCCACGGTCGGACAGACGTCACCGACACGGACCTCCACCGTCGGGTACGCCGACGACGGCCGGGCGTACCAGTAGACCATCGCCGCGTCCAGCATGATGCCGGCGGCGATCAGCTCGTCGACGGTGCGGTCGTAGTCGGCGGCGGAGTCGAAGTACGGCGTGGGGCCGATGCTGGGCCAGCGCTCCAACTGCATCGACCGCCAGCTGGCGTGGCCGGTGTCGTACCCGTCGTGCAGCGGCGAGTTGGTGGTGATCGCTTGCACCACCGGCAGCCACACCCGCAGGTGGTTGCAGACCTGCACGGCCAGCTCCCGGTCCGGCAGCCCGACGTGCACGTGACAGCCGCAGACCGCCGGATCGTGCGCCACCGGCCCGTACCGGCGGGACATGGCGTGGTAACGCGGCCGGTCGGGCACCGTCCGGTGCGGCTCGGCCACCGGGGTGGCGCCGACCGCCACGAGCCGGGCCCCGGCCTCGGCGGCGGCCTCGACGGCGGAGCGGCGCAGCGCCACCAGGTGGGTGCGCAGCTCGGTGAGGTCGGCGCAGACCGGGGTGACCATCTCCACCATGCTGTGCCGGAACTCCTGGCGGCCCTGGTCGCGGGCCGGGCCGCGCAGCGCGGCCAGCACCTGGTCGGCCACCGGCAGGTTCCGGCCGCTGTCCGGGTCGAGCAGCAGGAACTCCTCCTCGACGCCCAGGGTGAGGGTGAGGGTGTCGAGGTCCGGCACGGTGTCGACGGTCGCCGGTCGGTAGGCCATGGCCGCCTCCATCCGCTGCTGCGGCCAGGGGTGGAAACCCCGGCCGACGGGCGGCTCGGTTTCCCGGCCGGGGCGGCCGGCAAACGCACGGTCAGCCCGCCGAAACCGCCGCCGCCCGACGGTCGAGAAAGGCCCGTTCGGCCGAATTGTCGGTCAGCGCGACGGCCGTCCGGTACGCCTCGACGGCCTCCCCACGCCGGCCGAGCCGGGCCAGCAGGTCGGCGCGGACGGCGTGCCGCACGTGGTAACCGGGCAGATCGAGGCGGTCCACCTCGGCCAGCGCCGCCGCCGCACCGGCGACCTCGGCGAGCGCGACGGCCCGGTTCAGCGCCACCACCGGGCCGGGGGCGACCACCGTCAGCTGGTCGTACAGGGCAAGGATCTGACGCCAGTCGGTGTCGGCGGCGCGCGGCGCGGCGCTGTGCACGGCGGCGATCGCGGCCTGGAACTGGTACGGCCCCGGCCGGTCGCGGCGCAGGCAGCGACGCACCAGCGACTGCCCCTCGGCGATCAGGGCGCGGTCCCACCGGTCCCGGTCCTGTTCTCCGAGCGGCACCAGCTCGCCGTCCGCCGTGGTCCGCGCGCCCCGGCGGGACTCGGTGAGCAGCATCAACGCGAGCAGGCCCAGCGCCTCCGGTTCGTCCGGCATCAGCTCGACGAGCAGCCGGGCCAGCCGGATCGCCTCGACGCACAGCTCGGCACGGACCAGGTGCGGGCCGGCGCTGGCCGTGTACCCCTCGTTGAAGATCAGGTACAGCACCGCGAGCACAGCGTGCAGCCGCTCGGGCAGGTCAGCGTCGCGCGGCACCCGGTACGGGATGCGGGCGTTGCGGATCTTCGACTTGGCCCTGACCAGTCGCTGCGCCATCGTCGCCTCCGGCACCAGGAACGCGCGGGCGATCTCGGCGGTGCGCAGGCCGCCGAGCAGACGCAGGGTGAGCGCGACGCGGGTGGCCGGGGCGAGCGCCGGATGGCAGCAGGTGAAGATCAGACGTAGCCGGTCGTCGCGCACGGGCCCCTCCTCGTCGGGTGGGTCGGCGGCGTACAGCAGGGCCGCCTGGGCGTGCCGGTCGGCGCGCGTCGCCTCCCGGCGCAGCCGGTCGATGGCCTGGTGGCGGGCCGTCGTGATGATCCAACCGGCCGGGCTGGGCGGCGGGCCGCTGTCCGGCCACCGACGCAGCGCGATGGCGAAGGCGTCCTGGACGGCCTCCTCGGCGAGGTCGATGTCGCCGAGGAGGCGCACCAGCACGGCGACCGCGCGGCCGTACTCGGCGCGGAACACCGCCTCCACGTCGGGCACGGTCAGTCTCCGGCCCCGGGCCGGAAGGGGCGGACCTCGATCGGCAGGGTGGTGGCCAGCGCGTAGCGGCGACCCCAGTGCAGGGCGGCGTCCAGGTCCGGCACGTCGATGATGGTGACGCCGCCCAGGTACTCCTTGCCCTCCACGAACGGTCCGTCGGTGACCAGGACGTCACCGTCGCGGGCGCGCAGCACCGTGGCGGTCTCCGGCCCGTGCAGACCCTGACCGAAGACCCAGGACCCGGCGGCTGCCAGCTCGTCGCGCAGCTCGCCGACCTCGCGCATCACCTGTGCCAGGAACTCCGGCTCCGGCACCCCACCCTGCGGCTGGTGCATGCTGAGCAGGTAGAGCGTCATCGTTCCTCCTCGTGGCGGCCGGCGCGACGCCGACCTCTCATCCTCCATACGAACGACTACCGCCCACCTCGACAGGCCGGCCGGAAAAAAACGGCCGTCCCGGCCGCGGGTGTGCGACGCCGCGCCGGGCGGCCCCGGTCGTACGCCAGGTAACGGCACGGTGGCCAGCGCGTACGGGCTGCGGTGTCGCGCCGTCCGGGGCCGGGTGCGATGGTGTAGAAAGGCGGAGTGAGCGCAGCGGTGACGCAGGTGCCGGTCTTCGACCGAAGGACGGTCCACGGTGGCTGACCACGACCAGCCGCCCATCGGACGCACTGTCGGCACCGCTCTGGTGCAGCTCGGCGACGTACCTCTGGCGGACCTGCTGGCCGGCGCCGGTGACGGCGTCCTGGCCCACGTGCTGGGCACGCTGGCCGCCGAGAGTGAGCCGGGCCGGCCCGGCGACGTGTCGGCGTTCGAGTCGAGCTTCTGACCGTGCCGGCCGACGCCCCGCCGTCGGCCACCCGACACCGCCCTGCCGTGGCCGCGCCCCGCATCCGCCAGGTGGTGCTGAAGGTCCACTCACGGTGCAACCTGGCCTGCGACTACTGCTACGTCTACCGGCACGCCGACCAGGGCTGGCGGACTCGGCCACGGGTCATGGCCCCCGGCACCGTGAGCCGGGTCGCCGACCGGCTCGCCGCCCACGTGGCCCGGCACGGCACCGACCGGGTCCGGGTGGTGCTGCACGGCGGGGAGCCGCTGCTCGCCGGCCCCGCCGTGCTCGACCGGACGGTACGCACGCTGCGCGCCGCGATGCCCTCCGGCGTCGCACTCGACGTGGCGATGCAGACCAACGGGCTCCTGCTCGACGAGGCGGCGCTCGACCTGTGCCACACGCACGGCATCGACGTCGGGGTGAGCGTGGATGGCGACCGCACCGCCAACGACCGCCATCGCCGCCACGCCGACGGCCGGGGCAGCTTCGCCGAGGTGGCCGCCGCGCTGCGCCTGCTGGCCCGGCCCGAACACCGGGCCCGCTATGCCGGTCTGCTCTGCACGGTCGACCTGGCCAACGACCCGATCGCCGTCTACGAGGGCCTGCGGGAGTTCGACCCGCCCCGACTGGATCTGCTGCTGCCGCACGGCAACTGGAGCGCTCCCCCACCCGGGCGCCACCCCGGCGACCCCGCCACCCCGTACGCGGACTGGCTGATCGCCGTCTTCGACCGCTGGTACGCCGAGACGCCCCGGCGTACCAGCATCCGGCTGTTCGAGTCACTGATCGCGCTGCTGCTGGGCGGACGCAGCGGCACCCAGGCGCTGGGCGCCGCCGAGCCGGACGTCATGACGATCGAGACCGACGGCACCATCGAGGGCACCGACACGCTCAAGACGACCACCGCGTCGGCGATGCGGACCGGCTTCGACGTCTTCCGGCACAGCTTCGACGAGGCGCTGCGTCACCCGTCGCTGGCCGGGCGTCCCACCGGGACCGCGGCGCTCGCGCCGGCCTGCCGGGCCTGCCCGGTCGTCGACGTCTGCGGTGGCGGCCTGTACGCGCACCGCTTCCGCGACGGCGCCGGCTTCGCCAACCCGTCCGTCTACTGTGCCGACCTGCTGCGGCTGATCCAGCACGTGCGGACGGTGGTGACCGCCGACCTGGACGCGCTGCGCCGTCGCGTCGCCGGGGCGAGCGTGCCGACGCCGGTGGCACGCCCATGACGGGCCCGCTGTCGGCGGCGCAGCTCGCCGAGCTGGCTGGGGGCCACGGCGACGCCGCAACGGTCGCGGTGTTGCGGGGCGGGCAGCTCGGTCGCCGTCGGCTGCTGACCGTCGCCGCGGCCCGCGCCTGCCGTGACGAGCCACTGGTCCGGCAGAGTCTGGAGCTGCTCACCCGCGCCGAGCACGCCGACCCGGCAACGGTGGCCGCGGTGCTGACCCATCCACCGGTGACCGGATGGGCCCGCGCCGCGCTCGACGGCGCCGCCGGGCCCGCCTACCTGGCCGCGCTCGCGGCCGCGGCGGCGACCCGCGCCGGCCTGACGTTCACGCTGACGCTGCCCCGCCCGGCCGACGGTGTGCTGCCGCTGCC